>NZ_JAGWCS010000047.1:0-28777 GCF_020657705.1 Clostridioides sp. ZZV15-6598
CATATATATTATCAAAATCATCTAAAAATTACAATCTATAATTTAGCTTAAAACGTTCAAATACAAGGCTTTTTAGAATTACACTATACTTTAATAAATAAACATTATAATATCTTAATAGTATTTATATTATAATTATTTTATTTGTTAATACCTTCTAATATATGACATACTATGTCAATTCTTTTAAATGGAGTAATGATATAATAACCATCTACATAAGGTTCAATTTCTTTTGCTATTTGAGTGGATATATTGATAGCAAGTTTAGTAGCTTGTTCTTTTGACGCATCTTTGTACAGGTCTATAATGTCTTGTGAGACAGTAATTCCTGAAATTTCATTATTCATAAAACAAGCGTTTTTGTAACTTACTACAGGTATAATTCCACCTAGTATCTTTGCAGGAAGTATTTCCTTAGCTTTTTTTAAGTTTAATAAAGCTTGCTCTGTTAAGACTGGTTGAGTTAAAAACATAGTAACCCCATTTTCTATTTTAATCTTAGCATGCTTAAGTTGAGAATCAAAGTTTGTTGCATTTATATTTAAAGCTCCAAAGATATTAAATGGAGTATTAAAGGTATCTTTATTTAAAGTTTTTATGTAATTTGCTAGTATAGAAGAGTTAAAACTGAACATGGCCTTTATTTCATCTCTTTCAGCAGAAGGTATAGGGTCTCCAGTTACTACTAACACATTGTTTATGTTTTCAATATTTAATCCTAAAAGAAGAGCTTTTGTAGCATTAATATTTCTATCTCTACATGTCATATGTGGTATAGGAGTGATGTCTAACTCTCTCTTTATTTTGCAAGCTAATAAACTACTATCAACTCTTGCTCTTGCTATAGGGCAGTCAGCAATTGTTATTGCATCAACTCCATAGTCTTTTAGTTTTTCAGCACTATTCATAAAAAATTCAATATCTGTATCAATAGGAGGGTCTAACTCAACTGCTATAATTTTTTTACCTCCATCAAGCTTTTCTAAGAGTTCGTTTTTTGTTACAGATTTAATTTTCTTTTTTGGAGAGATATCATTCTTTATGGCAACATTGCCTTTGTATGAAGAATTTATTATTTCAACAGTCTTTTTAATAAATTCAGGTGTTGTACCACAGCATCCACCTAGTATATGAACTCCTTGATTTAATATCTCTAACATCTGTTCTGAAAAATAGTCTGAGTTATCTTCAAAAAATGTACGATTATTAATAATAGTTGGATAGCCTGCATTAGGCATAATAGAAACTATATTGTCATTAATATCAAGTGTCTTTATAAAATGCAATAAATGGTGTGGGCCAGAGATACAATTAAATCCTAATGCATCAATATTTTTGTCCTTGGAAATAGATTTAAAGATATTAGTCCCACTTTTTCCAAGTCTAGTAAAGCCTTCTGGATTAACTGCAAATTCTGTTAAGATAAATGCGTTTGCTTGTTTTTCCTTTATATAACTTGAGATTTCTGGTAAATATTCATCACTACTAAATGTTTCAAATAGAAAGTTAGTTGCTCCAATTTCTAAAAATACATCTACTATTTTCTTATAATCAGGTAACAAATCTCTATCATTTAGAGCAGGTATTGGACCAATATCAGCAAATATAAATACATCTGTATTTCTTGTTGCCTCTAATGCAATTTCATATCCACTTTTTATAATATCTTTGACAGTTTTAAAATCACACTCTAGAAGTGTTTCATTTGCTGCAAAAGTATTTGTTTTAATAGCCATACATCCAGCTTTTATATATTCCTTGTGGATAGACAATATTGTAGATGCATCATTTATATTGGCTATTTCACAATTGAAAGGACTATTTTTTAGTTTGGAATAGTATGTACCCATTGCACCATCAAAAACTAAAACAGAGTCTTTGATATATTCATTTATGTTCATTGCTTCACCTCATACGAATTTAAAATATTTTAAGTATTAGTATATCAACCCAAAAAAAACTTGTCAATCTTTGGAAAATATAGTGGAATATCTTAGCTTATATAACAAGTTTATTGGTGATTTTGATATACTTACTTAAATGGTATTAAAATAAGAACTATAATAGTGACATAGTTATATAATTATATCTATTGCTAAAAATCAATGATAAACATTACCATATTTTATTATAGTTAACACAATTTGAAACTACATAGATGGGTAATATATATTAAATAATCTAAAAATGCTATATTATAAGTAAATTATTGTAAATGGGGTATATTGTACAAAGTAGAATTTGTATTAATGGCTGGGAAGAATAATATAGATATTCAAAGTGTTAAATGTACTGTTATAGAGAAATAATATATGGTAGATTAGAAAAGTACAAGATAAAAATCATTTTAAATTAGTAACTTTATTTCAACTCATTGAGTTTAAATATAATAAATTTATTTATGATGGTAAATTTAATTAAATAAACATAGTAGTTGATTTAAGTGTACAATTAAAGGGATTTTTAATTTTATAATATAAAAGAGGTGGAAAATGAAAAATAGACTTGATTTAACTGAAGGAAGAATTACTGAAAAGTTACTTAGACTATCACTTCCAATAATGGGGACTTCATTTATACAAATGGGATATAACATGATAGATATGATATGGGTTGGCAAAGCTGGAAGTAAAGCAGTAGCCGCAGTTGGGACAGCGGGATTTTTTCCATGGCTCGCAATGGCATTTATTATGATTTCAAAAGTAGGTGGGGAAGTAAAGGTAGCACAAAGTATAGGAGAAAATAATATAAGCACTACTAAATCATATATAAAATCAGCAGTAGAAATAAATATTATGTTGGCAATAATATATACTATGGCTTTGATAGTACTCAATAAACAACTGATAGGTTTTTTCAGATTGGGAGACTTAGAGGTTGTATCTATGTCCAGACAATATTTAATAATAGTAGCTTTAGGTATGGTATTTTATTTTATCAATCCAGTATTTACTTCAATTTTCAATGGACTAGGGAATAGTAGAACACCTTTTTGCATCAATACAATAGGACTAATAACCAATATTATACTTGACCCTGTGCTAATTTTTGGATGGGGACCAGCTCCAAAACTAGGAGTTGCAGGGGCTGCTATTGCCACTGTATTTGCACAAATAGTAGTTACTACATGCTTTCTATATATAATACTCAAAAGCAAAGAGGAGTATTTTAAGATAAAAATCTTTAGAAAAATAGAAGTTAAATACTATAAAGTGCTATATAAATTAGGTTTGCCTGTAGCTATACAAAGTGGAATGTTCACAATATTTTCAATGTTACTTGGTGTAATAGTAGCTTCATGGGGACCTGTTGCAGTTGCAGTGCAAAAAGTAGGGTCACAAATAGAAGCAATATCGTGGATGACTGCTGAAGGATTGGCTGTTGCATTAGGAAGCTTTGTTGGACAAAACTATGGAGCTAAAAAGTACTCTAGAATAAATAAAGGATGTAAAATAGCTATAATTGTATCTTCCGTACTTGGAATAATAACAACTTTGGTGTTAATATTTGCGGGTGAAAGCATTTTTTCTGTTTTTATAAATGAAAGTGAGGCAATAGAAAAAGGGGCGATGTATCTTAAGATATTAGGATATTCTCAACTTTTTATGTGCTTAGAAATAATAACAACAGGAGCTTTTAAAGGATTAGGAAGAACCTATATACCCTCTATGATAGTTACTGTATTGACTGGTGCAAGAGTACCATTAGCTTACTTTATATCTAGACCAGAAATATTAGGATTAAATGGTGTTTGGTGGAGTATAACACTATCAAGTATATTAAAGGGAATATTAATGATAAGTTTATTTATATATCTGCTTAAACTTGGAAAATTATATAAGATATCTAAATAAAATTTAATTTGCATTAAATGTATAGACATTTTGTTTGTTTGTATATAAAATTAACTTATCATATAAAAGTTCGAATTGATGAGGAGTGAATTAAATGAAAGAACCAATTTATAAAGTTATAGAAAATCATGTAAGAGAACTAATAAATTCAGATAGTTTGAAAGAAGGGGATTTAATCCCCTCTGAAAAGCAATTAAGCGAAGAATTTAATGTGACTAGAATGACTGTAAGGTCAGCACTAAACAATCTAGTTAAGGAAGGATATATAACTAGACAAAGAGGTGTAGGAAGTATAGTACTTGCAAATAAAATATACGATAATATATCCTCTGTAAGTGGATTTACTAAGGAGATGGAAAGTAAAGGATATAAAGTATCTAATATATTGGTATCTCTTGAAATAGTTCAAGCAGATGAAGAATTATCAAGTAGATTAAACATTAGTGTAGGAGAAAATGTATGGGAGATAAAAAGAGTAAGATTGGCAGACGAAACGAGGGTTTCATATATGATTACATATATGCCAGTTAAATTATTTCCAAATTTAAATAAGATTCATTGTGAAAAGTCACTTTATAATTTTGTAGAAGAAGTATGTGGATATAAAATAGCTATGTCAGAGAGAGAAGTACAAGCTGTAATATCAAATGAGGAATGTATGACTAATTTAAAGCTTGAAGAACCAGAAGCACTTTTATATATAAATCAAGTTTGTAAATTGCAAAATAGTGAGGTTTTTGAATACTCACACACATATCATCATGGATATACTTTAACTTTAAGTGCTGTTGTCGAATAAAAATTAAAAAAAATGAAAAAGTTTTCTTGAAATGTATATACATTTGATATATAATAATATCAAGAAATAAATGTATATACATTTAAAAATAAAATATATACATTAAAATAAAAATTAATAAATAAGACACTTTAAATGTATAGTTTAAAGATATTATGACTTAAAAAGATACTTAATAAATTCTAATTTGGAGGTAAGAAAATGATAAAAATAATGTTAGCTTGTTCAGCAGGGATGTCAACTAGTTTATTGGTTACAAAAATGGAAGATGCCGCGAAGGAAAACGGTATAGAAGCAAAAATATGGGCTATATCAGAAGTGAATTTAAAAAATGAAATAGAAAATTGTGATGTCTTACTTTTAGGACCTCAAGTTAGATATGTATTAGGAAAAGCAACTGAAATGGCAAAACCACATAATATTCCAGTAGAAGTTATAAATATGATGGATTATGGAAGATGTAATGGAAAAGCTGTCCTAGATAGAGCAGTGGAATTAAATAATTCTAAATAAAGTTGTACTGGAGGATGTAAAATGGAAAAATTCATGTCATTTATGGATAAATATATAGTGCCTGTAGCTGCAAAAGTAGGAGCTCAAAGGCACTTAGTAGCAGTAAGGGATGCATTTATAGCAATGATACCTATAACTATGGTAGGTGCATTGGGAACATTGATAAACAACTTGCCATTAGAAGCATATAAAAATCTGATGGCAAGCATATTCGGAGAAAATTGGACTATGTTTGGAGGAGACCTTTGGTGGGGAGCTATAGGTACGATGGCAGTATTTTTAGTAATAGGTGTTGCCTATTTTCTAGCAAAGTCTTATGAAAGTGATGGATTACAAGCTGGGCTTATAGCATTATCTATCTTTTTTATAATGGCTCCACAAATTGGTAAAATAGTTCCAGAAGGTGGTACTAGTGCAGTTGAAGGATGGGGAATGATACAACAAACTTACTTAGGAACAGCAGCACTCTTTTCTTCTATATTAATAGGGTTATTATCTGCTGAGATATTTGTAAGATTATCTAAAGTAAAAAAATTAACTATAAAAATGCCAGATGGAGTTCCACCAGCAGTTTCAAAATCATTTGCAAAGTTAATACCAGGGATGTTGACTATAATGATATTTACTGTAATAGGAATATTTATAAAAATGCTTTCAGATGGAAGTTTCTTAACAGACATTTTGAATACTTACTTGGGAGCACCACTGTCAAATGTAGCTGATAGTTTAGGTTCTACAATGCTTATTGCATTTATAATTCATATACTTTGGACTGTTGGTCTTCATGGTGCAAATATAGCACTTCCTTTCACAGAGACAATACTTATGAAATTAGGTGGAGAAAACGCTGCCTTAGCTCAAGCGGGTGCAACTGAAGGATATCATGTACTTGCAGGTTCATTCTTTGATGCATTTGTATATTTAGGTGGTTCAGGAGTGGTTTTAGGATTAGTTGTAGCTTTATTAATAGCAGGAAGAAGACGTAAAGAGATGATAGTTTTGGGAGGTCCTCCAGCAATATTTAATATAGGAGAACCATTAATATTTGGGCTTCCAATAGTTTTAAATCCTATTTTTATGATTCCATTTGTACTTGCACCAGTAATATGTAGTGCTGTATCATATTTAGCAATAGATTTTGGTTTAGTAGCACCAGTAATTTTACCTAAAATACCTTGGGTAACACCTCCTATATTAGGTGGGGTGATGGCTACAGGTGATTGGACAGGAGGAGCTTTAGCACTATTCAATTTGATATTGTCAATATTAATATACATTCCGTTTGTTATAGCATCTGAAAAAATGGAAGCTAAAAAATTAACAAAAATTGACAACTAGGTAATTTTATTCGATAATAAACAGATAAGTTCTGTAAGATATACTAAATTATAGGTAAGGATGGTATAATGAGATGAAAAATGGGCTAAAAATAGTTACAATTGGAGGAGGTTCAAGTTATACTCCTGAACTTGTAGAAGGTTTTATAAATAGATATGAAGAGCTACCTGTAAAGGAGTTATGGCTTGTAGATATAGAAGATGGAAAAGAAAAACTAGAGATAGTAGGAAATCTAGCTAAAAGAATGGTAAAAAAAGCTGGAGTAGATATGAAAATAAATCTTACTTTAGACAGAAGAGAGGCTTTAAAAGACGCAGATTTTGTAACAACACAGCTAAGAGTAGGTCTTTTAGATGCAAGAATTAAAGATGAAACTATTCCTTTATCTCATGGAGTTATGGGGCAGGAAACTAATGGTGCAGGAGGGTTGTTTAAAGCTCTTCGTACAATACCAGTTATATTTGATATAATAAAAGATGTGGAAGAATTATGCCCAAATGCATGGATGGTGAACTTTACAAATCCAACAGGAATAATAACAGAAGCTGTATTCAAATACACTAACTTTAAAAAATATATAGGTCTATGTAATGTACCAATTCATTTAAAAAATGATGTTGCTAAACTATTCAATGTAGAAAGCGATAGAATAAGTATGGACTTTGCAGGTCTTAATCATATGGTTTATGGTCTTAATGTAGCTTTAGACGGAGAAGATGTTACAAAAAAAGCAATAGATAAGTTTGTTAAAGCAGATATAAGTATGCAAAATATAAAGGCAATTGATTTTAATGCTGATTTTATAAAATCTTTAGGTGCTATACCTTGTCCATATCATAGATATTATTATAAAACTAAAGAAATGCTTGAAGATGAGTTAATAGAATTTAAAGAGGGAAAAGCTAGAGGTCAAGTAGTTAAAGAATTAGAAGAACAATTATTTGAATTATATAAAGATGAAAAACTAGATATAAAACCACCTCAACTTGAAAAAAGAGGAGGAGCTTATTATAGTGATGCTGCTTGTAATCTAATAAGCTCTATATACAATGATAAAAAAGACATCCAAGTAGTTAATACATTAAATAATGGAGCTATAAGAGACTTTAAAGATGAGCATGCGGTAGAAGTAAGTAGTGTAATAACAAAAAATGGACCAAGACCATTAAGTATAGGCTATTTACCAGATTCTGTACATGGGTTAGTAAGTCAAATTAAGTCATTTGAAGTTTTAGCAGCCAAAGCAGCTGTATATGGAGATTATGATTCTGCGCTATTGGCACTTTGTATAAATCCATTGATTCCATCTGATGATTTGGCAAAAACTATATTGGATGAAATGCTTGAAGCTCATAAAGATTATCTTCCTAGATTTAATAGATAGTTTATAGAAAGTAGGTTATGGTATGACTAAAATTATAATAAATGCAGATGACTTTGGATATTGCGAAGCTGTGAATTATGGTATAATATCAGCTCATAATAATGGAATAGTTAAGTCTACATCTATGATGGCAAATATGCCTGGTGTAGAACATGGAGTAAAGCTACTTAAAGAAAATAAAGATTTAAATTGTGGAGTTCATATGACTTTAAGTTGTGGTAGACCATTATTGTCTAACTTAAAAACTATTGTTGATAAAGAAGGTTTTTTTATTAGAAGAATTACGGACGAAATTATTAAAAAAATGGATTATGACGAGATTTATAGAGAACTTTGTGCTCAAATAGATAGAGTAAAAGGACTTGGAGTAGACATATCTCATTTAGATAGTCACCATCATATTCATACTTTAGTAAATTTAAAACCAGTAATAGAGAAAATTGTAAATAAGTATAATCTTCCAATAAGAGGAGGTTTTGAATACGATTTAGAGTATTCAAAAATAGTTCCATTAATAGATAGCTTTTACAAGGAAAATGTGAGTGAAGAGTATTTTATAAAAAATATAGAAGAAATAATGAAGTATGATGTAGTGGATATTATGTCTCACCCAGCTTTTTTAGATGATTATATTTTAAATTCTACGTCTTATGCAATTGATAGAACGAAAGAACACAAAATACTTACATCTAAAAAAGTAAGAGAGTTTTTGAGAGAAAATGGATTAGTCATATCAAGCTATAGAGATATTTAGGAGGTATACAGATGGATGAGAAGATGATAGAAATATCTTTTGGAATAATTGGATTTGCAGGTGATGCAAAAGGTCTAGCTTTTGAAGCTATAAAAGAAGCAAAGAACGGAAATATAGATGAAGCTAGAGAGTGCATTGAAAAGTCAAAAGAATCAATTCATAAAGCACATAAATTCCAAACAGAATTAATACAAAATGAAGCTAGTGGTAATAAAACTGAAATGAGTGTTATATTGGTTCATGCACAAGACCATTTAATGACATCTATGAACTTTCAACAACTGGCAGAAGAATTTGTAGATTTGTATGAAAGATTGGAAAGTAAGTAGTCTAATTTAATTATTATAAAAGAGTGTTTTTAATAATTTCTGTAATTATTAAAGACACTCTTTTTTATTGAAATATATTTAAAAATTATAACTTAGGAATTTATTATCATTTTATTAATATTTTAAAATTTAGACTTCTCATAATTGTAAGGTATACTAGTACCTACAACCACATCTTCAATTTTTTCGATAATAAGCCAATCATCCATATTCCCTTGGTGGTCGAAATCAAGAGGTGTTATTTCTTGAACATTTTCAAACTCAACTAAGCATAAACACTTTTTATGCCAACGAACTTTTTGTTTATCAGATAAATTTAATTTTGGTTGATTTTCATCTAGAACTTTGCAAATTTCGTCTTCTGTTAATTTAACATAGTTGTCTACTTTCTTAACAATAGCCTTTGCAGAAATTTCTGAAGTTCCTTTTTCCATAAAATAAAGTAATTCTCCTTGAAATACTCTGCTATGTGGTATTTTTCTACCAGCAGCACCTCTAATTACCATTGTCTTCGTTCCAGCTAAAATTTTATCTAAGACCTTTTCTCCTTTTTTTCCTGCATTATCACAATATACTAAATGTACCATGTTTTAAATCCTCCTTACTAAATTACTGTTCTGTAATTTGCATTTTATCATTGTTTAACTGAAAAGTCATTCTATTTATTGGATTTACATAAAAAACAGGTATAAAATTTATTGATTAATAAAAGAAAACCTTATCTGTGGTATATATAATTAAGATTAATTAGGAATTTTTATCCTTTTACAAAATAATATTGACTAAAACTAGAAAAATGCTATAATAAATATGTGCTTATGATAATCAATATCATGTAAGTATAATAAACAAGTAGGAGAAATAATCATGAAAAAAATAAAATCACTTGCAATATTTATATCTATTATAACTACGTTAGTACTTGTTACGGCATGTTCAGATAGTAACACAGATAATAAAGATAAATCAGATACAAGAGTTGTACAATCTGTTAAGGGAGAGGTTAAGATACCATCAAATCCTAAAAAAATAGTTGATATATCAGGAAGTAGTGAGGAATTATTAATAGCTGGTCATAAACCTATTGCAACAGCAAATGTAGACTCATATGAAACTGATAAATTACCAAGTTACATAAGAGAAGAACTTAAAGATGTAAAGATAGTAGGTCACTCTATGATGGATACTATGGATATGGAAGCTATATTGGAAGCAAATCCAGATTTAATAATAATGAGTCAAAGACAAGAAAAAATCTATGACCAATTAAAAGAAATAGCTCCTGTAGTCATGATGAAAGATTATGCAAATGACTGGAAAAGTAAGTTAACTGATGTTTCAAAAATATTTGATAAAGAAGAAGAAGCTAAGAATTGGTTACAAAAGTATGATGAAAAAGCTACAAAGCTAGGTAAAGAAGTTGTAGAAAAAAATGGAGAAAAAACTTACTTACCAGTATTAGCAAGTTCAGGGCAATTTATGGTATTTAGCGATGGAGGAATTGGAACTTTAATTAATGATGACATGAAATTAGCTAGACCTAAGAATATGCCAAAGCAAGATGGAATAACATTACCAATGGTAAGCATGGAGGGTCTTACAGATATAGATGCAGACCATATAATTGTGATAGCTACAGAATCAGATAAAAAAGATTTAGAAAATAGTGCTATATGGGCTCAAATGAGAGCAGTAAAAGATGGAAACGTAACAATACTTGATGCAGCTCCATTTTTCAGTCAATCATATAATCCAGTTGGAAAAGAGTTGTTATTAGAATCAGTTAAAAATGAATTAACAAAGTAATTCTTAACTTATTAGGTGTGAGATAATGATGTTCATTTTTCACACCTATTTTTAATAAGTTTAAAATCATAAAATACTTAATAAATATATTACTGCGCTAGAATTAAAAGGGAAAAGGAGGTAGGATAATTGACTACACTTAGTAAAAAAAATCTGACTTATTCGTTGATATTAATAAGTATAGTTGCACTTGTATTTGGAATTGTATTATCCATAACTATTGGGGCTAAAGATATGAATCTATCGACTGTTATAAGTAGTTTGATAAATATGGAAGATGGAATAAATATGAGAATAGTGAAGGATGTTAGACTTCCAAGGGCAATAGCAGCAGCACTTGTTGGAGGATTTTTAGCAGTTTCAGGTGCTATAATGCAAGGAATAACAAGAAATCCTATAGCTGAGCCTTCTGTTATAGGAATTACACAGGGAGCTACATTTGCAATTGCAATATCATTAGTACTTCAACAAAAACTTCCTAAACTTATACATGGGAGCTTTAGTGTAATGATGTTTGCATTTATTGGAGCAAGTATAAGTGGTTTATTTATATATTTTATAAGTTCCAAATCAAGAGGAAGAGTTAATAATGTAAAATTAGCTCTTGCAGGGGTAGCTCTTGGTACTTTGTTAATATCTTTGGCATCAGCAATATCTATGTACTTTAATCTATCTCAGCAATTAAGTTTTTGGATATCAGGAGGACTTGTAGGCGTGACATGGGAAGGGATAAAACTATTATTTATAGTTGGAGGTATTGGATTTATCCTATCTATGATTATGGCCCCAAGAATAACTATCCTAAGTCTTGGAGAAGAAGTGGCAATAGGATTAGGGCAAAAAACTGACATTGTTAGGTTTATATGTATAGTCTTAGTAATATTAATGACTGGAGCATCTGTTTCAGTATCAGGTAATATTATTTTTATAGGTCTTATAGTTCCTCAGATAGCTAAAGGAATAGTAGGCTCAGATTATAAGTATATAATACCAAGTTCTTTAGTTCTAGGTGCTGTGCTACTTGTATATACGGATATATTAAGTAGAATGATAAATCCTCCATATGAGACTCCAGTGGGCTCTATAACAGCTCTTATAGGAGTTCCAATATTTATATATCTTGTTAGAAAGGGGAATAAATAGGTGCTATGAAAAATATTATAAAAACAAATTCTAAAACTTTACTTGTTATTTCAATTTTAATGGTACTTATTTTTATTGCTTTTCTAGTGAGTTTAAATTTAGGTTCGTTTTCTATAGAACCAATGGATGTTATAAAGACTTTTATAGGTCAAGGTCAACGTAATCATGAAATTGCAATATTTAAACTGAGATTACCAAGAATAGTAATAGCGTTATTGGTTGGTTCAGCATTATCAACAGCAGGTGTAATACTTCAAGGAGTTACAAAAAATGATTTGGCTGACTCTGGAATTTTGGGTATAAATTCAGGAGCAGCATTATTTGTAGTAGTTTATATATATCTTATGAATGGTAATGTTTATGAAGGCATGAGTAATCTCACTGTATTTACAATGCCAGTTGTTGCACTTGTAGGGGCTTTGTTTGGAGCACTTTTGATATATTCTCTTGCATGGAAAGGTGGAATAAATTCATCAAGGTTACTACTGATTGGTATAGGCGTAAATATAGCCTTTACTTCAATTTTGACGATATTTCAATTGAAATTTACAACACAAGAATTTAATAGAGTTATGGTATGGACATCAGGTAGCATCTGGGGAACCAGTTGGAAATATGTAATAGCTGTACTTCCATTTATAGTGATTTTTATGGGAATAACTATGTATAAGGCTAAGTATATAGATGTCTTGAACTTAGGTGATGAAGTGTCTACAAGTCTTGGTGTAGATGTAGAGAAGCAAAGAAGAAGACTCATAATATATGCAGTAATTTTATCTGGTGTATCAACATCAGTAGCAGGTAGCATTTCGTTTTTAGGTTTGATAGCACCACACATAGGAAGAAAAATAATAGGTCCAAAACATAAAAGACTAATACCAGTATCAGCGTTGATAGGGACATTATTACTTTTGGTGGCAGATACTATATCTAGAAATCTTCTTGCTCCTATAGAAATACCAGTAGGTATAGTTGTCTCTATAATAGGAGTACCATACTTTATTTATTTAATGTTGGCAAATGATTAGGAAAGGGTGTTGTTATGAATTGTATAAATACTAAAAATCTAAATGTATCATATGGAAATACAGATATTATAAAAGATTTAAATTTAAATATACCAAAAGGAAAGATAACTACTATAATAGGGGCTAATGGTTGTGGAAAATCTACAATACTTAAAACAATAGGGAGAATTATTAGTCCTAAAAATGGAAGTATATATATAAATGGAGAAGATATATATAAGAAAAAATCTAAGGAGATAGCGAAAAGTATGGCTGTACTTCCACAAAGTCCTCAAGTTCCTAGTGGTCTTACTGTTTCAGAGCTAATTTCATATGGAAGATTTCCTCATAAAAGTGGCTTTGGAAATTCTAGTAAAGAAGATAGAGATATTGTAAATTGGAGCTTAGAAGTTACTGGAATCTCAGAATTTAAGGATAGAAATATGGAAGATTTATCAGGAGGACAAAGACAAAGAGCATGGATAGCTATGGCTTTGGCACAAGAGACTGATATACTTTTGTTAGATGAGCCTACAACATATTTAGATTTAGCTCATCAATTAGAAATACTAAAATTATTAGATGAATTAAACAAAAAACAAGGAAGAACTATTGTCATGGTAATACATGAACTTAATAACGCAGCACGATTTGCTGACCACATGATAGGGATTAAGAAAGGTAAAATAGTTTGTCAAGGTAATGCATATGATGTTATGACTAAAGATAATCTAAAGGAATTATTTAATATTGATGCAGAGATAGCGACAGACCCAAGGACAAATAAACCAATTTGTATAACTTATGACATGGTATAGATGGTGACAACATGGAAAATCAAGAAGCATTAAGACATGAAAAAATATGGATTTTATTATTTAGGTATTCAATACCTGCAATAATAGCAATGATGGTAACTTCGCTTTACAATGTAGTAGATAGGGCTTTTATTGGTTCTATGGAAGGGGTTGGATCTATAGCTATTGCAGGTCTTGGTGTAACTATGCCAGTATTTACACTAATAATAGCTTTTGGAATGTTAGTATCAGTAGGTGCTAGTACAAGCTTGTCTATAAAGCTAGGAGAAAGAAATAAAAAAGAAGCAGAAAAAATATTAGGTAATGCCCTTACACTATCTATAATTATTTCTATAATTATAACTGTATTAGGATTAGTTTTTTTAGAAGACATACTTTTTCTTTTGGGAGCAAGTAGAGATTCAATCTCTTATGCAAAAGACTATATGAGTGTTATACTGGTTGGAACCCCATTTAATCTAATTGCATTTTCTTTAAATAATGCAATTAGAGCAGAGGGAAATCCTAAGTTAGCAGCTAGAACAATGATAGTAGGTTGTATACTAAACTTGATATTAGACCCAATCTTCATATTTGTGTTTAATTTAGGTATAAAAGGTGCGGCTATAGCAACTGTACTCTGTCAAGTCGTGGTATTTATTTGGGTAACATATTATTTCATAAGAGGAAAATCTAATTTAAAATTAAAGAAGTACAATTTGAGGTTGGACACAAATATAACAAAAAAAATATTTGCAATAGGCATCACACCATTTGCGATGGAAGTAGCTATAAGTATAACTCATGTACTTACTAATAATTCTCTAAAGGTTTATGGTGGAGATTTAGCTATTGGTGCTATGACAGCTCTTACATCTATTTTATTGATGTTTATGATGCCAGTATTTGGCTTAAATCAAGGGATGCAGACTATAATATCATATAATTATGGAGCAAAGCAATTTGAACGTGCAAAGAAAACTTTAATATTGTCTATCATAGTGTCTATAGTTATATTATCTTTTGGATTTTTAGTAGTACAAGTATTTCCTGAGGTGTTTGTTGGTATATTTAACAAGGATTCAAATCTAATGGAAATAGCTGTAAGAGGGATAAATATAAATTTAATAACCTTGCCTATAATGGGGATTTCTATTGTTGGGCCTGTGTATTTTCAATGTATAAGTAAAGTTAAACATTCTATGTTTTTGACTCTTTTGAGACAGTTTATTTTATTTATACCATTAATTATTGTACTTCCAATTAAATTTAATCTAGATGGAGTTTGGTTAGCACAGCCAATTGCAGATTTTATTGCTATGATAATCGTATTATTGTTCTTAAGAAGAGAATTTAAGATGAGTCAAGCATAAAAGACTGACAAATGTATAAAAGACTGAAAAATAAAAAGGCTTGTCTCAAAATGATTAAAATCATTTTATAGAGACAGGCCATTATTTTACAGCATCACTTTTATCGACTTCTTCTAGTGTTTTTCCAAAAGCCATTTTTTCAAATATTTCTTGAGGTATAGGTTTAGAAAAAACATATCCTTGTATCATATCGCAATTAATTTTCTTTAGATATTCCATTTGTAAGATTGTTTCGACACCCTCTGATATACTATTCATGTTTAATTTTTTAGCCAGTTCAACTACAGATTCTATTACATAATTTTCGGATAAATTATCTGCATTAGGAGAACTAAAAAATGCTCGGTCAAGTTTTAGAGTATCAACTTTTATTTCTTTTAGCATATTAAGTGAAGAATATCCGCTTCCAAAATCATCTAGTGAACATTGAAAACCTTCCTCATGGATTTGGTCTATTACATTGAGCAACATTTGTAAGTTATCAAAGACGAGTGTTTCAGTTAATTCGATTTCCAAAAGTTTAGCAGGGACATCGTATTTATCACGAATTGTTTTGTATTTTTTTAAAAAATCTTTATTGTTTAAGTGAGCACGTGAAAAATTAACTGAAATAGGTATTGGAGTTTCTCCATTATCTATCCATTTTCGTATAAGGGCACATGATTTTTCAAACACATAATGGTCAAGTTTGATGATGAATCCATTTTTTTCGAAAAAAGGAATAAAATCATTTGGTGGAATAAGACCTTTATCTGGGTCTTGCCATCGTACTAAAGCTTCTGCACCCACAATATTATTGTTTTTAAGATTTACTTTAGGTTGAAGATAGACTACAAATTCGTTATTATCTAATGCTTCTTCCATTCTATTTTCCATTTCTTTTTCTTTAAGCATTCTCAAACGTTCTAAATCACTATAAAACACACATGTGTAGAGTGGATGATTTACAGTATTTCCTTTAATGTTTTTTCGTGCTACATTTGCACGGTCTTGAATTGATACTAGTGGTATATTTGGGTCATCAATTTTATAGACACCTATAGAAAGAGCGATGAAATATTTGCATTCTTTATTTTTGTTAAAACTGTTAATATCGTTTGTAATATTTTCTATGTACTGAAGAATTTCTTTCTGTGAAATAGTTTTAATAAGAATGTTAAACTGATCATTAGAAACTCGACAAAGTAATTCTTTAGGTTTTAAATAATTATTAATCACATCATGTATGTATTGTAGTGTTTTATCTCCAGCTTCACTACCAAAAGAATCATTAATAAGTTTGAACTTTTGAATGTTTATAGATACTAATGAATAGGTTTCTGCTGAAGCTGATTGTATGATTGCTTTAGCTTCCATATCAAAACGTGCCTTACTATATCCTTTAGTTACAGGGTCTATATAGGCAACTTTTATAAGCTGTTCTCTATTTTTATGATTTATAAATATAATTGATATGATAAGTACTAAAAATGATATAATAATTAAAAGGTTGATAAAGACTGCTTTTTTTAGAAGTAAATCAAACTGTGCACTTGCTACTTTTACTGGAACAATTGAAAGTAGGTATAGGTTTTCTTCTTCTAGAGGAACATAGTGCATTGCTTTATAAATACCATCATCCAATGTAAAGTACATAGAACCTTTTTTGTTCTCTTTTAAGTTTGCCTTCATTTCTCCAAGAGTATTTTCACCAGTATAGCTTCCATGTTTTTTTATTGTGTCGAAAAAGTTTACAACATCTTTTGGAGCGTTTTTGTTGTCTGAACTTACAATGAAATTTCCATTTTTGTCAATGATTTGAGAAAATCCTTCACCACCAAAACTCTCCACGCTTAGTAAGGTTCTCATATTATCAAGAGTATTCCAGGCAGTAACAGCTCCAACAACCTTATCATCTTCATAAAGTGGTACAGAATATAAAATTCCATGTATACCAGTTTGAGATTTGATTGGAGTAATTGTCTCTTCACCTTGAAGAGCTTTTCTATAAAAATACTGTCCTTTAACATTACTTATACTTTCATCAGAGTTTATAAAATTTCCACTAGAATCGATAATACCTAACCAATCAAACCCAAGTAATTTTGATTTTTGAGATAAATACTCATTGGTTTTTTTAGTGTTATCACTAAACTGAAAATAAGTATCCCCTATAGAATATAATGTTTTAAATATACTTTTACATCTTACATTAATTGTAGTGGAGATACTCTCTGAGATTTCTGTAAGATACCGTTCTGTTTCACTATGGGTTACCTTATTCAGTGTCATGACAAAAGTAACACAAACTAAGGACACGATTATAAGAAGTGTTAGCAATAAGGTAATTATTATTTTTTTATTTTTTGTGTTTTTAGTATACATTTTTTCTGTTCCATCCCCCGTCTTTTATTGACTTACAAAGAAGACTCCTCTCAGACATATTATACCAAATATTTTTGTTTATGAAGACACCTAATTTCATTGATTCAACTCTATACTCAATCTTATATAACTTATTTTAAAGAGTAGAGAAGATATACTTATAATTTATTACTTATAATCTATATTGAAATTTGACTGAACAATATTATCATGAGCTACAATATTTTATAAATAAAAAAAGAACTGTTTTCAAAATTATTTTAACTATTTTGATACAGTTCTTTTTGGGATAAAAAAACATTTATAAAGGATTTTTAATTTATAGTATCTGTATAAATATTGAATTTACAAAACAATACCTTATATTTATTACAAACTAGAAAGTAGATGCAATTCTGTAAATACCAAATTCTCTATGACCAAGGCTTTCAGCTTTAGTGTGTTTACCATTACATACTTCCACTATTTCATCGAATATTTCTTTACCTATATCTTTAATTTTAGCACCCTCTGTTATAATTCTACCTGCATTTATATCGATATTATCTATCATTTTATTGTATGTATCACTGTTTCCAGTAATTTTAATAACTGGTGAAATTGGACTTCCTGTTGGAGTACCTCTACCAGTTGAGAAGATTACAATCTGTGCACCACCTGCTACCATACCAGTAATAGAATCTATATCTTGACCTGGAGTATCCATAAAGTATAACCCTTTTTTATCTGAAGGTAAAATCTCAGCATATTCAAGAGCCCCCTTGAATGGTTTGTCACCTGCTTTATACATACAGCCAAGTGATTTTTCTTCAATTGTTGATAATCCACCAGCTTTATTACCTGGAGTAGGTTGACCACTGCGTAAATCTTCTCCCATAGTAATTGCTCTTTTTTCTACATCACTTACAAATTTAAGAAACTTTTCTTTCATGTTTTCATCTTCAAAGCGAGTAGCCAATAAATGTTCTGCACCAATTACCTCTGTAGTCTCACTCAATATACTACTTCCACCTTCGTCGATAAGAAGATTTGATGCAATTCCTATTGAAGGGTTTGATGCAATTCCACTTGTTGGGTCAGAGCCACCACATTCAAGTGCCAATGTAATTTCGCTCATATCAAATTCAACTCTTACTTCTTTTGATATTTCACGAGCCATCTTACCTGCTATTTCAGCACCTTTAGCTATTGCTTTTAATGTTCCACCACATTCTTGTATAACAACATAGTCTACCTTTTTTCCTGTTGTAGATATTTCAGATGCTAAATCTTTTGCTTGAATACCATCACATCCAAGTCCAACCACTAAAACAGCAGCTACATTAGGGTTTTTACCAAATCCTATTAATGTTTTTGCTGTAAGCTCTATATCAGAGCCAATTTGGCAACATCCATGTTGATGTGGGATAGCTATTGCTCCAGGAACAAGTGCTGCAATTCTTGTGGCTGTCTCACTTGAACAGACAGATGTTGGAATAACTAAAACATGATTACGAATACCATATTGTCCATTTTCTCTTAAATAACCCATTAATTTCATTTTTATTACCTCCTATTTTTTATCTCCACGACCACGTGTACTTTCAATATTATGTACATGAACATAGTCACCAGTTTTTATATTAACTGTTGCAATTCCTATAATCTCGCCATATTTATAAACAACGTCACCTTTTTTTACATCTTCTGTAGCCATCTTATGGAAAACAGGAATGTCATCATTTACTATATAAGATTTTCCATCAATTGAAACTTTTTCACCTTTAACCAAAGGTCTAACACATGTAACTAGATTGTCTTTTTCGTTTGCATGAATAATTGCGTTCATACTTTTACCTCCTCAAAATATTAATTTACTTCTATGTTTTTATTTGTTTTGAAAATAGCTTTTTTTCTTTTTTCTCTTTTATCCAAATAGGAAACGAGCATTGGACAACATATAGCTGTAACAATGATAGCAGCAGCAACTTGCACTGTTGAAACCGCCGCAATTGTAGCAAGTGTAGGGTCAATAGCGGCTAAAGCTTCAGGAGTACCAGCTGCATTACCTGCTGTTGTACCAGTAGCTGCACCTACTGCTGGATGTTCTGCACGTATAAGTTTCATTACAAAATATCCACCCATACCTGTTATTAGAGTTACAGCAAGACCTAGTATAACTCCAGGAAATCCAGCAGTTATAATTTGGTTAAAGTTTAATGCAGCTCCTAAAGGAAAAGCAAAGAAAGGTATTAATAATGTTGTACCAGGTGCAAGAAATTCTCGTATATCTTCATCGAGATTACCAAGTATAAATCCAAGTAGTATTGGTATGAGTGCTGCAAATAAAGCTACTATAGGTACATTTGCAAGTCCAGTTACTCCAAAGGCAAGCATCGTAAAAAATGGACCATCATTTAGAGATAATATAGATATTGCACCAACATCTGTAGAATCTCCATATTCACCAGCAAGAGCAGCAAATAGACCTCCATTTGAATTAGTCATAGTAGCAACTATAGCAAGAGGTGTAATACCAATTATGCCTTTAGGCCCAATGAATTTACTAACAATAATACCTAGTACTGCACCAATTATAAATTTTGTTGCTGTGAGTACTATTCCCTTAGTTAAAGGTTTGCCTGCTTGCCTTATGTTAATTTGAGCGCCATTACATAGACAAAATAGAGCAAGTATGCTCATTGCACCAGTTTTAAATAAGGAAGTTGTAAATCCCCCAATTTCAAGAGCCTGTGGACATACTGTATTAAATAGTGCTCCCAATAGCAGGGGACAGACCATAAGTCCTCCTGGTATCTTTTTCACCGATTTTAAGATATGCATCTAGTATCACTCCTTTTAATTTTTATATAAGTATTTAAAAGCAATTACTATGCCAATCTATATGTTAAATAGTTTTTATTTTTATACGTATTTTTAATATTCATATAAAATACTGTAGATTACTTAGATTAAAAATATTATATGGAAAAAGATAACAAAAAAATTAATCTATTTATTATATGGTAGAATTTTAAATAAAAATAAATAAACGTCTTATGTATTAAAATTAAACATAAAACGTTTAGATATATTATATATGTATTATTTTTAAACATCACTTTCTATTTCTTTTAACTTTCTCCATAGAGTAGAGCGAGTGATTTTTAGGATTTCACAAGTTTTTGTAGTGTTTCTATTATTTTCATTATAGACTTTGTATATATATTTTTTTTCTAGTGTTTTTAAGTCTAAGTTATTATATTTAAAATCAGCCTTATCTGTATTAATTATAGTATTTGCACATTTACTACTGTATTTTTCTGATAAAATTGAATCAAATGATTCGATAATAACAGCTCTCTCGATTATTCCCTCTAATTCTCTTATGTTTCCTTCATATTCTTTTTCAAGAAGAGCTTGTCTGATATTTGGAGTGATAATTAAAGGTATCTTATTGTATTTAGCTGAATATTTTTTTATGAAAAATTCTGATAATTTTATGATATCTTCTTTTCTCTCTTTGAGTGAAGGAAGGTACAATGTTAATATATTTATTCTAAAGTAAAGGTCTCGTCTAAATAAACCATCACGCATCATATCTTTTAGGTCTTTATTTGAAGCACAAATTATTTTTACATCTATGGGAATAACTTTATCACCACCAATTCTCATAACTTGCTTTTCTTGTAAGACTCTTAATAATCTTCCTTGAAGTTCAATTGGAATTTCACTTATTTCATCTAGAAAAATTGTCCCTTCATGTGCCAGTTCAAATACACCTGCTTTTCCTTTTTTTCTTGCTCCTGTGAATGAGCCCTCTTCATAACCAAAAAACTCACTTTCTATTAAAGATGGAGGTATTGCAGCACAGTTTACAGCAACAAAAGGAGCATTTTTACGTTTGCTATAATTATGTATACTTTGGCAAAATAGCTCTTTACCAACACCAGATTCCCCTGTAATAATCATTGGAGTATCATAACAAGCATATTTTTTTGCAACTTCTATACAATCTTTTGTTTTTTCACTTGCATAGATTATATCATCAAATGTGTATTTAGCAGAGAGACCTTTGTTTAATAGACTTCTTCTTATTGTGTGTTCAAATGAACTTATTTCCTTACTGTCTTGAAATGTAGAAACTGCCCCTTGAATTTGACCATCGACGATAATTGGAACTCTATTTGTAATGATTTTTGTACTTCCGATATTCTGTATTTCACCAATTTGTGGTTCCATGGTTTCAACTACTTGAGGTAAAACTGTATTTGGAATAACATCTATAACATTATGATAAAGTGCATTTTCTTTTTTTATACCAAATATTTTTTCAGCACTCTTATTAAATAATGTGATTTTAAAATTTTTATCAACTGTTATTATTCCATCATGTACAAAATCTGTCATAGCTTCTATCTGTAATCTTCTTTTTTGTTCATCTTTAGTTGCGTCAAGTATTTGTTCAGCTTGTTGAATGGCTCGAAGTATGTTTTCTTCTCTAGATTCAATTAATATTCCCTTACAATTAAGTCTTTTGACAATATGTGCAACAGTAGTATCACCTATATATGTATTGATGCCTTTTTTTCTATATTTTTCTATAGCATCATAAATTTCTTCTTCTTTTTCAATTTCAATCATAGTTATTTTCTTATTCAATATTTCTTCTATAATATCAAAGCCATATATAACATTATTAAATCCAATTATCCCAAATGGTTCATTTGAATTTTTAACTTCCTTATAGCTTTCTATAATATCATAAGCGTCTACTTTAATCTCAACTATAGGTATGTTATATGTTTCTTTTAACATATTGTAAGTTCCGCCTCTACTTATGATAATTCTAGTACCATGGTTAATACTTTTTTCAGCGAGAGGTATTCCTTCTTTTAAGTTACCAAATACAACATCAATGTTTTTGTACTTATGTTTTTTTACTATGTGAATCGATTTTTCATAGGTTCCTTTAGTAGGAGCAATAACAAGTATTTCTTTCATAATAATTCCTCCATATTTCATCAAATAAACTTAAAGATTATTATCATAACTAAATTTTATCAGTGATATTTTAATATTTTACTTTATATTTAATTATAAATAAAGTATTTTTAAATAAATTATTATAAAAGACTGCATAAAAATAAGATTTTAGAATTCTAAAGCTTTTTTTAAGTACAGTCTTTTAATATATAATAACATTTATTTGTCAAATCTATTTACCTTAAATAATCTCATATTTTTATCTTCTTCTCCAAGATATAGCTTACTAAGCATTATACCTCCTAATATCGCAAAAAGTATTCCATTAGCTCCATAACCTAGACAGTACCATAAGTTATGGTTTTTGTTATCAGGTCCAATAAAACCTAAGTTATCTAAAGTAGAAGCAAAGCAACCACAATACTTGTAATCAACTTGTATATCTTTTATGTCTTTAAACATACCTTTTAGTCTTTGTTCAAGAATGTCATATTTTTTATTTGCTAAAGCTTCATCTCCTATATCACTAAAGTCTACATCTTCACCACCTATAATCAATCTATTATCTTTAGTGGTTCTTAGATAATTATATGGGTCACAATTGTCTCTAATCAGAATATTGTCTTTCCAAGAATCAATGTCTTTAATTGGTTTTGTAGCTATATTAAATGTATTAGATTTAGTTGCAAAGTTTCTATTTGTAAATAAACTTGTATTATATCCTGTAGCCACAATTAGTTTTTTGCCATAAACTTTATAACCATAAGATACTTCAGCTGTTACTTTATCATCTGAAAAGTCTACTTTTTTTACTTCTGTATTTTCATATACTTCAAGACCATTTTTTAGACTTACATCAATGAGATGATGACTATACTTGTATGGGTCTATTTCTCGTCCACCATTTTTTGCTATCAATCCAGACTTTAAATCGAAATTAAAAGGGTTTGTAGATTCATCGATATATTCAACATCAAATCCATTTTCTTTTCTTAGATTATATTCTTCTTTTATAGCCTTGATTTCAAGCTTACTGGAAGTGTAAAGCAAAGTATCTCGTTTTGCATAATCACACTTATTTCCATGTAATTCTATAAATTTATCTAACTCTTTAAGTGCTGATACACAAAGATTATAAGCTTTTAAGGCATCAGTTAGAGTCATTACTTCTGTCAAATCTATTAAATTGTCATCCAATTCATATTGTAAAAGCGATGTGGTTACACTAGTACTTCCATGTGCAATCCTTCCTTTTTCAAGGATAATTGATTTTATATTGTTTTTAGCTAGATAGTATGCACAAATACATCCTGTTATGCCACCTCCAACGATTATAACATCTGTATCAATATCATCAGTAAGGTATGGAAATTGTCTTGGAATTTTATTTATACTGGTAAAAATAGGCTTGCCTTTTACATATTCTTGATTCATATATTTCACTCCTAACATTTATTATGTATGAGTGTATTATTTTCTATAGCAAATAATATTATACATTTTAAATGTTTATATAAATGGGTATGTATAAATAAAAATGTGATAACATTTTAGTGTAAAACATATGTATAATATATTCATAAGTAATTTGGTATATAATGATGATTAATAAGTAAAAAAGATTGAATAAAAGTTAAATAAAAATTTAAAATAGGAGGTAAGTTTATGCTTTCAAAAGATATAGCTTCAAAGGTATTGGAAAAGTGTCTAATTACTGGAGGAGATTTTGCTGAGATTTTTGAAGAAGACACTATAAATAATTCTATTGGCTTAATAGATAATAAAGTAGAAAATGCAATAGGTGGAAGAACCTATGGCATAGGAATAAGAATATTTAAAGGATTAAAGAGTATATATGCATATACAAGCGATAATTCATTGAATAGTTTATTAGACGTAGCGTATAAGGCTGCTGTTGCTTTAGGCAAATTAGAAGAAGGAAAGAGTATTATATTAAATGACAGTATTAAAATAAATAATCTACATAATATAAAAATCTATCCAAATTCAATAGGTAATATAGATAAGGTAAATGTCATGAAAGTTGCATATAAAAGTGCAAAAGAATTTAGTAGTGATATATCTCAAGTAAATGTGACTTATTCAGATAAAGACCAAAAAGTATTGATTGCAAATACTGAAGGAATTTATGTGGAGGATAGAAGAATAAGAACTAGATTGGGAATAAGTTCAGTTGCATCTAAAGGTAATGAAAATCAAACAGGATTTGAAGGTCCTGGAGGGTGTAAAGGATTTGAAATATTTGAAGAGATAGACCCAGAATACTATGGAAGAGAATCTGCTAGAGTAGCACATACTATGTTACATGCAAAAAACTGCCCAGCAGGTAATATGATGGTAGCAATAGATAATGGATTTGGAGGAGTAATATTTCATGAAGCTTGTGGACATTCTTTGGAGGCTACAGCAGTTGCAAAAGGAAATTCTGTATTTGCAGATAAATTAGGTCAACAAATTGCATCTACAAAAATTACAGCTATAGATGATGGTACGATACCAAACTATTGGGGGTCTATGAATATAGATGATGAAGGAAACAAAACTCAAAAAAATATCTTAATCGAAAATGGAATTTTAAAGTCTTACATGATAGATAAACTTAATGGTAGACGAATGGGAATGAATCCTACAGGAAGTTCTCGTAGACAGAGTTATAAATTTGCACCTACCTCTAGAATGACTAATACTTATATTGCTGCTGGAGAAGATAAGCCAGAGGATATCATAAAGTCAATATCAGATGGTATATATGCCAAAAAAATGGGTGGAGGTTCTGTAAATCCTGTAACAGGAGAGTTTAATTTTGCAGTTTCAGAAGGTTACTTGATAAAAAATGGAGAAATAAAAGAACCAGTTAGAGGTGCTAGTTTAATTGGAAAAGGTAGTGATGTACTTATGAATATAGATATGGTTGGAGATAACTTAAAACAAGCTCAAGGTATGTGTGGTTCAGTGTCAGGAAGTATACCAACCAATGTAGGTCAGCCTATGATAAGAGTAAAAGAAATTACTGTAGGTGGAAGATAGGAGGAATAAGTATGGAACTTATAAATTTTAAAGATTTACTATTTAAAAAAGCTCTAAATGAAGGTTTTGAAGAGTGTGAAGTGTATTATTCCACAGGGGAAAATCTAAGTATAAATATATATGAAGGAGAAGTTGAGAAATATAATCTTGATAAATCCTTTGGTTTATCATTTAGAGGAAAGATAGATGGGAAAATAGGATATTCTTATACAGAAATTTTAGATGATAAAGCTGTTGATATGTTGATAAAAAATGTAAAAGATGGGGTAAGAGCTATCGAAAATGAAGATGTACAATTTATATATGAAGGCGATAAATTCTATAATGAAGTAAAGACCTATTCTAAAGAACTAGAAAATCTAGAAGCAGATAAGTTGATTGAATTAGCTTTACAAATGGAAGAAGAGACTAAAGCTTATTCAGATAAGGTAGTAAACTTATCTAGTTGTACTATATCTTATTCAGTAGCAAGTAGTGGCATATATAATACTAAGGGATTAGATTTAAGTAATAAAACTAATCTACTTATAGGATTTGTAGTACCAGTTATACAAGACAATGGACAAAAATATGATGGAGTAGGATACAACATAGCAAATGCTATTGAAGAAATAAATCCAAAGGAAATAGCAAAGCTTGGAGTTGAAAATGCTTTATCTAAAATAGGTGGAAAGAGCATACCATCAGGTAAATATAAAACTATATTATTTAATGAAGCAATGGTATCTTTACTTAGCACATTTTCTGGAATATTTAATGCAGACTCAGCTCAAAAAGGATTATCTTTGTTGAAAGATAGAGAAGGAGAAATGATAGCATCTCCTATAGTTACAATAGTTGATGACCCACTTTTAGAAAATGGTCTGGCATCTACTCCTTTTGATGATGAGGGTGTAGCTACTTTTAAAAAAGAAGTTATTTCAAATGGGAAACTTATGACATTACTTCATAATCTAAAGACAGCTAATAAAGCAAAAGTAAAGACTACAGGAAATGGAATAAAAGCTTCATATTCATCACCTATAAGTATATATCCAACTAATTTTTATATAGAAAAAGGAAATAAATCTTTAGATGATATCATGAAAGAAGTAGGGGAAGGTTTGATGGTTACTAGTTTTGCAGGACTTCATTCAGGTGCAAATTCAGTAACAGGAGATTTTTCTTTGGCAGCTAAAGGTTTTTATATTAAAGATGGTAAAAAATCATTTCCAGTAGAACAAATTACAGTAGCTGGTAATTACTTTGACCTATTAAAAGATATTGAAGTTATAGGGGAAGATTTAGAATTTCCAATGAGCAGTATAGGCTCACCTTCGATTGTTATTAAAGAATTATCAGTAGCAGGAAAAGATGAACAGAGATAGAAAATAATTGAACAAATATAAAGATAAATATGAATCCATGTTAATTTCTATTAGCATGGATTTTTTATTAATTTAAGTTATTTATTAAACCCTAACCATCCTAATAAAGTCATATGTCAAAGTTTTGATGCATATAATTAATATCAATATTTAAATCTAAAGGAGGAGATACCATGAGTGATGCGCACTATGGAATGCATAAGAGAAAGGGATACTCAAGTGATGAGCCATATCCAGAAATAAAAGTATTGGGAAAAAATAAATATTATGCAGAGCTATTAATGGATGATTATTCTGGTGTAGCGAGTGAATTTACAAGTGTAACCCAGTACTTATACCATGACTTTGACTTAGATGAAAATTATAGAGAATTGAGTGAAATGTGGATAAATATATCTATAACAGAAATGTTACATATGGAGATATTGGCAAAAACTATAAGATTATTAGGTGGAAATCCTATATATAGAGGTTCTTCAAGCTCATGTGGTGCATATTGGAATGGTGGCTTTGTATTTTATGGAGATTCTATTTGTAGTAGATTAAAATCGGATTTACATTTAGAGTATGTGGCTATTGAGAATTATTATAAGGATATAAGTATTATTGAAGACCCTTATATAAAAGCTATATTAAATAGAATAATTTTGGATGAAAAGGTTCATGTCGGTTTGTTTAAAAAAGCAATAGAAAAGTATTGTAAATAGAATCTAATGTTTAATTATTAACTATTTTATTCATATATATAAAATAACTATCATACATTTTCTTGAAGGGAGTTGCTAATGATATGTATTATGTACGTGTGAATGATATAAATATAGCAGTGTATGATTTAAATCCAAGTGCTAAAAAGACAGTACTTTTCATACATGGTTGGCCATTAGGCAATAAGATATTTGAGTATCAAACTGATATACTGCCTAAGCTTGGTTACAGAACGGTTTCAATTGATTTAAGAGGTTTTGGTAACTCTGAGACAACAGCAGGAGGATATACTTATAGTCAGATGGCTGATGATATTTATAAGGTGGTACATGCTATTGGATTAAAAGATTTTACTCTTGTGGGATTTTCAATGGGTGGAGCAATTGTACTTAGATATATGAGTTTATTTAATGGATATGGAGTATCAAAACTAGTCTTAGCTGCTGCTGCGGCACCATCATTTGTAAAAAGGCCTCCTGAATTTCCATATGGTATGACACGTGAAGATGTTAATAAGCTAATAGCTCAAGCATGTACAGATAGACCTGAAATGGTAACTAATTTTGGGGAAAAAGTATTTGCATCAAATCCATCAGAAAGCTTTAGAAGGTGGTTTGATGATATTGGTTTTAGTGCATCAGGTATAGGAACAATTGGAACAGCTGTAGCTTTAAGAGATGAAGAGCTATTTAATGATTTAAAATGTGTAAGAGTGCCTACAGGTATATTTCATGGAAAATTAGACCAAGTTTGCCCATATGAATTTGCACTTTTTATGAATGAAAGGATAGAAGACTCAGTTTTATATACTTTTGAGTATAGCGGTCACGCTATATTCTATGATGAGCTTAAATTATTTAATCAAGAATTTTTACAGTTTTTAGAGGAATAGAGATATCTTATTAATAATTAAAAATATGGTGATATTATATAAAATGGTATAGATTAAATTCTATATCATTTTATTTTTGAGTAGAAAATATTACCAAATAGTATAAAATATAATTTTTAAGATTTAAAATTTTTTCAAAAAGTGCTACAATAAACCAAATTGTTGTTTTCTATATTCAGTAAACAGGAGGTGGTGATATGAAAAAACATAATATTTTATTTGTATCGACTGATGACAAGATAAATATGGATATATCAGAACAATTAGAAAATATTTTTGGAGAATTTTGCAATATAGATAATATAGTTTACATAGATAAAATAAATATAGAGC
>NZ_JAGWCS010000048.1:0-27765 GCF_020657705.1 Clostridioides sp. ZZV15-6598
TTTTTATATACTGTAAGATTATTTTATTTTTATTTACACAATAATAGTAGTTATTAGATTTTAATAGGTTAATATAAAAATCTAAGGCATCATTAAGTGATAATTCCATATTTATAAATGCTTTTATATTGATATAGTTTTCAGTAAAAACAATTTTTATCTTTGAGAGTTCTTTTAAATTATACTTCAATGTTTCTTTTTCAGATTGACCAATATATTTAAACATTAGTATATTTCCTCCTCTTCATCAGCAAATTGAGGAATTGATGATAAGTTTTCTTTTAAATATTCAAATTCAATCATGTCATTTATAATGTGGTTCTTTTCAACATCATCTATAGACAGCATAGAATATACTTTAATAAAAATTCTTGCTGGTATTGTCTTTAACATTTCTTCATCAATTTTTGAAAGGAATGCACACATTTCCAATAAATTTCTTATTAATATGTCCTCTTCTGATAACTCCATTTGGGAGTCCAAATTTTTTTGTAATTCATCGAAATTAATCATATAAATCACTCCTAATTTTCATAATTTGATTCTTTTAATTTATTTTCATAAAAAGCACTACATTTATGAAATTTCATACAATTATTAATTGTTTTATTAGTGAAATCACAACAAGGCGTATTGAATCCTAATAACTCATACAATGAATCATCATAATGGCCACAATTTGCACATCTTACAAGATGGAATTCTTCATCTAAAAGTCCTAAAGCATTTTCTTTAGGAATTATAATGTTTCCATTTACTTTATTAGATTTTGAATAAAGTAGTACAACTGATTTTTTTTCATTATTTTTTTTAAATATAGTTTTTCTAAATTTAATGTCTGGATTATTAACATGACTTACTTTAAATCCTAAATTGAATAAAAGTTTTCTTATACCAGATATATTTCCATCCTCCATAAGTATTTTTATTGTGTTTTCTTTAGTAATTGTAATAATATTATTTGTACTATCTAGCTTTGAGTAGAACAATACAACTTCTTTTTTTTCATCATTTTCCTTGATTTTTAATTTTTTTAAAATAGTATTTGCTCTAGCTGGATATGTTACTGGAAATCCTAAATTGAATAGGAATTTCTTTGTCCTAAAAATATTTTGTCTGTTAACTTCATTAAAATTTTTAAATATTTCACTTGATTCTTTTTGATAGAATGAAGACAATAATAAAGATGCTGATTTCATAAAAAAACCTCCTTTTATTTTTTATGCTGATAGCTACAGCTTGTTTTTATTTGCTAAAATATAGCTTTAATTTAAGTTGTATATAATATGGGGCATTTAGGAGTCTTTTTTGAAAATTTTTATAAGAAAACAAAAAAACTGTTATTAGAATGATTTATAATCACTTAATAACAGTTTTAATTATTAAAATTATTTTTTATAGTACGAATAAGAATATATAATCTAAAAATGTTTAAGAATTAGTATTTTTTAGTTCATATTTCCATGTTTCACCACTTTTTATTTTTTCTCTCTCAAAATAATTTGGATATCTAACAATAGGAAAAGGAGGTTTGTAAATAGGAGTAATATTATTTAAAGTACAGTAACGGATGTTAAAATCTTCATACCTTAGAGTGTTATCTTTTGTAATCCAAAAGAAATCTTCAACACTCATAGCAAGATTACTTCTACAAATATCCCAAACATCATAATATCCTAATTTAAATTCTTTTAATATAGAAGGGACCTCTGGTCTACATTCCTGGATAACTCTTTCCTCAATCCAAATTCTTATAAATTCATCCCATTTATCACTATCTAAATTTTTAAAAATATTTGTGATTGGAAATGGGTTCATTCCCTTATAATTTTTATTTTGCTTAAATGAGAATTTATCATTTATTATATTATATATTAAGATTCCTGCTATATCATTTTTATATTTTAAAAAATATAAGTCATTGTTTCCCATTACTCCATTGTTTTTGATGATTAGTTTATCATCAAGATTTAGATTATCATAAAATAAATTATTCATATAAAATTCCCCTCTCTTTTAAATATTCAATTCTTACTTTTAATAAGTGTTTAATGCATTCTAATCTATGTTGTTTCAAAAGATCTTTATAGCTATCAACAATTTCTAATATTTCATTAGTATTGATTTTTAAACTTACATCTGATATTAACTCAATTTGCTCATAATGTGATATTCGGAATGGTTTACATTCATCTATTGATTCAAGGAATTCAGGATTATCTAGCTCCAACTCTTCATCAATTATATTTCCATATAATGCAAAACCATGATCAAAAAGAGGTGCAAATTTTAAAATACCTTTTTCATCTTGGAGCATGCCAAAATTTCTTAGATGTCTATCAATATTATTAATTAAGAAATCTACTATTATCATAGTATCCAACTCTTTTTTATTTATATTAATATTATCAAAATTTATTAACTTTTACATTACTTTATCTAAATAATTTTAGAGTGAAGAAAGCTCTGAAAAAGAACTACACTCTTGTAGTTTATAGTAAAGAGTTTCAAGTGTTATGCTATCATCAAAATATATATCTATTCTATTATCAAATACATATATTTTTGCTATAGTTCTATTATCATAATAAAATAGTTTTACAACTGTTATATTTATAATTGTTTCTTCAATATAAACTTTCCAATCTACTTTAAAATCATGTAGTGTATAATATTCTTTTTCATCAATTACTTGATTAATAAATAATGTATCTTTAAATTCAGATTCATGATAAGTATCAATAGCTTTAATATTATCAAAAGAATAAATATTACTTTTGATAGTTTTATATGGAAAATTAATGTTACTGGGTTTGTTCTTATATAACTTGTTAATTGAATGAAACAATAAAATTAATAATAAAAAATAGATTAATTGTTTTGGTAAAGTCAATAGTAGACACGATAATGAAATTAATAGGTATATACTTACACGTAACCTTTTAAAAACACTTACAATAAAAAATACACTATGTTTATTTAATTTTTTTACTTTAATCATAAATATTCCTCCTAATTGCTGACACATGCAGCTTATTTTTATATACATTAAAATGCTTAAAATTTTTATTAATTATAATATGGGATAAAAATTAAATATTTTTGAAATAAATTTAATTTTCATTGTTTTATAAACATACAAAACAGGCTAAACATATTTATATGTTCAGCCTGTTTTATATTTCTTCATTTCCATTAAGCCTACTAATTCATTCTCTAAATCGTTCATTGCATATACTTACTGTATTGGCTAATTCTGGCACACTTCTTTCCCCTTTAACATAAAAATAATGCTCCCTTAATGATAATAGTTTTTTTATTTAAACTATACACCAGAAAGGGAGCATATCATTTAACTAAACCCTTGTATTCTCTATATCAAGATAAAATTATAAATGCTTAAACGTTTTTAGTGTAAGATGTATATGTTTCACCTGTTTTTACTAAATCATATGGAAATACAGCTCCACCTTCATAATTTAAATTTACACCCGCAGTTGATTTATATGCTTTATAAACCAATTGAGAACAATAAAATGCATTTGTAAGTTCTGGTTGTTCAATTACCCAGTTATATGGTAGAGTTCTTTTATTGTATGCCCATGTTGATGCAGTCTTATCTTGAGCTGTTGTAGTTTTTCTTACGCCTAAACCATAGACACTATTATATCTATCACGCCAATTATTATTATAAACCTTTACCCCACCTTCAGGGAAAGATTCAACTGTAGTTGTAGCTGTATGAACTATTCCTGCATGTCCTATAAGTTTTCCGAATTTACCATCTTTAGTAACAAGTATAGCACCTATCCTTGTTGGATATGTACCTGATGTTGCTCTTTCAATATTTGGATCTTTATCTGTACTTTCTACACCATTTTCACGTAACTCTTGATCTATTTCTTCAAATCCATCTAATTGTTTTTGAATAATAGCTTCATCACTTTGACTTTCAACCTGTTGAACTTCATTTGCAAATGATAGTATACTTGAATTGACAAAAACTAGACCTAATACTAAAGCACCTGAAACATATTTTTTAATCCTCATAATTCATATCCCCCTTATATTTTTATATTTTAACTATTCAAAAGAATAATTAATTATTAATAAAAAATGATACAAAAGTCTTGTTCTCATATTCTTTCAACTTAATAGATTTTTTTAGTCTAAAATCACTTAAATTATAAATATAGATTTTTTTTCCATCAGAAGATAAAAATTCATCTTTGTTTATATAGCTTGAAATATGCTCATTTTTTGTATCATATTGATTTATTTCTAAACTATCTATATCTAATCTAGCTATCCTATGTTTAGTTGTTTCACCCAAAGAGTTATTTTCGGTTATGTACAGATAGTTTTTATCAGTAAATATTTGAGATAAATTATCAAAAGGTAATTCAATGACCTTAGATGAGTAATCATTTAAGTTAATTCTTATCATTTTATTTGAAAGTGCATCATTACCATCTCTTTCCTTTAATATATATAGATTATTATTTATGATTTTTGCACCTGTTACATAACTTCCATCTGATATATCAATGCTTTTTTCAACATTTAAATTTTCCTTATTTAGAACTGATAGAACTAATTTATAGTTACTTGAAATTTCTTTAAATGATATTAAATATAATTTTTCATTGTTTTCAACTAATACTATTCCTATGCCTAAATCTTTTAATATTGTCGATTTTAATACTTGATTAGATGCTAAATTTGTTTTAGAAAGAGAGATTTCGTCTAGACTAGATGATCCTGAGTAGATATTTTTTTTATCAGATACAAAAAAAGTTGGATTATTTCCTTTAGATGACACTATAGTTTTAGGATTTAATGAATTTTTATTTATTTGGAGAACAAAATCATTTACGCTACTGTTTGTTACAGGAGCTATGTAATAAATATTTTCATTAGTATCATCTCCTATTTTTTTAAAACCTGCTAAGGTAATTCCTCCATAGTTGATTTTTTTATCACCTTTGTAATTACCATCTGAATCATATAAAGAAATTATAGAGCTATTTTCCATAGATGTATTAATAGTAGCATATTTATATTCTTCATCAGCAGTTTTTGAACAACCTGTAATTGTTACAATCAATAAAGATAATAATGCTAATTTTTTCATATACCCTCCTAATATTTATATATGTAATTGATTCTACTTAAATAGTATCATATTTTTTCAGAAAAATCAATATTTTCTCATAAATGGTCGTTTAAAGTTCAAAAGTGGGCAAAATTATGTAGAATAATATAATAAATTATTAATATAAAACTAAAATAGCATATCAATTAAGATATCTTAATTAATTTTTTTCAAAAAAATCTTTAAAATGAACCATATTACTTAGGACATATAAAATAGCTATCTATTAGCAAATAAAATCTAAGTTGCGATTGTCAATATAGAGAAAGGAGAGAAAATATGGTTAGTAGTTAAAATCTAGTAAAAATAATTTAGAAATATCAAAGGAGATATTGTGAAAAATAATAAAAAGAGCTTAATTTTATTAAAGGAAAATATAGAAAATGAAACGGGTGTTAAATTTAATACTTTAGAAATAGGAGATATACTTTTATCTATAGATAAAGAAGAGTCTGGCAGATATGAGCTTTTTAAGATAGTACAATTAGATGAATTTGTATTTTTGATTGATTGTGATGAAAATGGAAATCTTATTAAATCTGGAAATGAAAAAGATATCTTGTATATAAATATAGAATCACATAAAGCATTTATTTTAAATAACTCTGAGTATATACAATTAAATACACTTGGGAAAAAAGCTTTTAGAGATTTAGCAAACAATTATTCATTTACTAAATTTTGTGAAAAATAAGAAAGAAAAAATATTTTTTTAAGAAAATATGAGAGGACTAGATAATATGATAATAAGAAAGATAGCACCAGCAGAGCTAAAAGTAATGAAGTTTATTTGGGATTCAGACACTCAATTAGCATCAATTAATATTACTAATATTATGTATAAAAGATATGGATGGAAACAAACTACAACATTAACACTACTATCAAGATTAATCAGTAAAGGTATTTTAAGTTCAGAAAAGATTGGGAAATATACTTATTATAAAGCTATAGTTATGAGAAATGAATACATAAAATTTGAAACTGAAGAATTCATTTGTAATGTATTTGATGGTTCATTAGTTAATTTCTTAGATTCATTAATAACTTGTGAGCAATTAACAGAGATGGAGAAAGAATACCTAGAAATTTGGAGGTACTATTTAAAATAAAAAATCAAAAAAGCTATATTAGTAGAGTATAATACTCTTATATAATATAGCTTTTTATTTGGAATTTATAATATAATTCATTTAGTATAAGGAAACTTTAGTAATTTCTATTAAAGATTTTGAAGGAAAATCATGATGTATTATCTTTGGAGTGAAACTGATTCGCAGATTTTCTTGGTTATTATAAATCTTACGAGTACAAAAACCATTTTTTAATTCATATAAAATTGAATCAGAAGTGTCTTATGGCCATTCAAAGATACCAATATAAAAATCAATAGTTTGTCTTACTTCCTCAATAAATACATCATATGTATATATCTTACCAGAAGATATTTCAAATAGTATAGAAGAGTTAAATGCAATTAAGAATAGAATGTTTCCTAGTAGATGTTAAAAATTATTAACATATAAACCCACTTATAGTAACTACATAAAAAACATCATAATGGTGCTAGTGACTACTATAAATAGTTATATGAAGTATGAGTGCAAGTAGAAATTCAGATACAAAGATGGGTTAAGTTGTATAATATCAATTGAGAATATGTCTTCGACGAAGAAATTAGAAGTAGGTATAATTAAGAGAATGTGTATAGATTTGTATAAATATATTTTTTGCATAAGGCCATTTTTCTTAACCGCATCTTCCATTGTCTTGCATTTTTTAACTTCTGTTTGATAATCAATATCTGGAACAATTATATCTTTTATTTTCAAAACCTCCAAAATTTTTTATATGAATATTATTCAAAATTTACCAATTTTGTATACTAAAAAGGCTATAGGTAAATTTGTTTTTACACAAATCTACTTACAGCTTCCCGTACAAGCTAAAATACGGACTATTTTCTAATACTGCGTTCATCAACATGTTGTCAATAGTAGTATTAACCACTTTTCTTATTTCTGTTTATGATAGTTCGTATGTAGCTTTCAGACATCTTGTATTTAGCTGCTAATTCTTTATGATTAAATCCATTATATTCAGCCATTATTTATCTATCACGAGCTTCTTTAATATATCTCTCTGTAGGAAAAGTACACAGATGTTCCCTAAAATTCTTCAAATAGTACTTTAATTATATCTATCCTTATTTTCATTGCTATAGTTTCAAATTGTGAAGGTAAGTCACTTATTTTTAATTCCATAAATATCCTCATCTAAACTTATTTAATTAATATTACATATTTTACAAATATCTAATATTACCTACTAATAATAACTTTATTTTATCTATCAAATTATTTTAATGTAATTACATTTGCATTAACTATATAAATCAAATTGAATAACTGCTCTACTATGCCTATAATTTTTACATTTTAGACAATTATATTGTGAATTTTATTGATTTTAGAAATGTATATTTACATTTTTGTAAAAATAAGCTATTATAAAAATAAAGGCGGTGATTCAAATAAGAAGAAGTTATGTAATTAATCATGAAAGTCAGGAAATAACTTTTGATTTAAATTTCTTTAAAGCATTGCTCATAGAAAAACCAACACAAATAGATCGAGATTTATCAATCCTAACTTTGAGAGTAGCTTTTTTATTAATGAGTGAACTAGATGAAGTTGTTGCTAAAAAAATACCTCCTAGAAAAATACTTGCTGAACAACTTAATGTATCTAGAAATTCTATAACAAATAGTTTAATACAATTAGAAGAATGTGGCTTTTTAATAAGAAAACTAGATAATATACATTATAGAGTATGTGTAGATGAAGATGCTCAAAAAGAGTTGGATGCCATGATTAATAAAGAATTAGAATTAGCTAAAAAGAATCGTAAGTTCAGTGGAGAATTTTTAATAAATAGCAACTATAATTACTGTATATACTCAGATGTAAATGATTTAGATAACCCTGAGTTTCTTAAGAAACTAGCCATTCAACCCAAAAAATTACAAAAGGACATAGATAGAATCAATGATTTAGAAAGAAGAGTATCTCTTATAGAAAACATATTTAAAATAAACATATAGAGGATATATGTTTGCTTGATTAATTTGAATTACAATGGACAACGAAATAATCTAAATATATTTAAAAAGGAGAATTAAAAATGAACGAAGTATTCATAAAAGGTGAGTCAATATGCAGAGTTTATGATTCACGAAAGTATACAATAGAACAACTATCACAAAAACTAGGATTAAAAGAAGATGAAATTAGAATAATTTTACATGAATATAACTATTTTAATGGAAAAAAACTAACACCTGAAAATACAGACCGATTATTAAAGCCAATTGTTAATGGCAATAAAATTGATTTTGTAAAGTCATTATCATTGAATTATATAAATAGCTTGTTATAAAAAATAAAGGGGGTGTTGCAAAATGATTAAAGCGACAGCTCTTTTTTTGACATGAATTTTTTAAAAGTAAAATTTAACTTTTATCATTTATTCATAATGTATGCACCTCTTTTTAAATTTAATAAATATTCTTCATAACTACCTAATTCCTTTAATCGGTTCAGTGCTTTCTTAATAACAGAATCAGTTTTAGCTAAAATCCTAATATCTATATGATATGGATTATCAATAAGTTTTCCCCATATTAAGATTCTATTTGCTATGCTATTATATTTACAAATTTTGGGAAGTTCTATAAAATATAATGCAGTTTTACTAGAAAAAATCTTTGGATGTCCATCCATAGCTAATCTCATGCAATTTATATAATCATCTATTTGATTATATTTTACATGATTTAATATGTGTATTCCAATAGTTTTTCCAATTTCTTTATATTCTTTACCTTCTTCTAATTTTCTACCATGCACACAACTAAGGTAATATTCAGCTCTTTCTAAATAATCATCTTCAGCTAATTTATTATTAATTTTATGAAAAAACATTAGCTAGATAGCTAATGTTTTTAGATTAATTGTTATTATAAATTTCTTTAATTTCATCTTCACTTAAATCAAAATCGTCAAATTTGCTTAATATATCATCTAATTTGAAACCATTTTTCTTTAGCATTATAATTAATTTATGATCTTTCTCTTTAGCAACTCTAATTGCTGTTTCTCTTTCGATTTCTTCCTTGAAGTTTCTGCTTTTATTCATAATATATGCACCTCTTTTCAGATTTAATAAATATTCTTCATTTCTTCCTAAATCTTTTAACCTATCTAAAGCTTTTCTAATAACATAGTCATTATTAGCTATAATCCTAACATCTAGATTAGAAGGATTGCTAATGAGTTTTCCCCATAATAGGATTCTATTTACTATATGATCTTGTCTATTAATCTTAGGAAGCTCTACAAAGTACAATGCTGTTTTTTTTGAATAAATATCTGGGTGACCATCCATACTTAGTCTCATGCAGTTTATATAATCATCTATTTGATTATATTTTACATGATTTAGTATATGTATTCCAATAGTTTTTCCAATTTCTTTATATTCTTTACCTTCTTCTAATTTTCTACCATGTACACGACTAAGGTAATATTCAGCTCTTTCTAAATAATCATCTTCAAGTGCTCTTTGCATCTCAATATTTATATGATTATTTTCTTCATCTTCAGCTAAAATATCAAGTCTAGGTCTTTTCTCACCAACGTAATTAATCGTTGGATCAGTTTCAACTCGGATTATTTTTTTTATTTGAGTAAAAGGTTTAATGTTTCTATTAGCATGTGGAGCATCTTTGAGAATATCATTGATAAAGTTAATGAGTAAATCGTAATCATTATTTAAAGTAAATAATGATTTAAATACTTCATCATACTCAGGTTTAGCATATCCATCTTCAGTTACAACCGCTCCTATATTCTCACTAGTTAATATTTCTTTTGGAATTAGATCTTTGATTTTATGTAACTCCTCATTAGAAAAATCACCTTTACTGAGAATATCATTTAATTTTTTAGTCCATTCTCTATCAGTTTCTTCAATTGTAGTTCGCTTATACTCTTTTGATATTTTAGTAATTTTAGATTTTTCTTCTAATCTCTGCTTCATTTTAACACCTCTTTTTTTTATTATATCAATTTTTTCTTAATTAATCTTTTTTATATATGTAATTACCTCCCTCATTATTTAATTGATTAATGCAATTTATTTTTTTATTTACTTAAAATAGCTAGTTTTTTATTTATTTGAATAATATGGGGCAAAATTACTTTTTTTTTGAAAAAATATTTTAATATATTAGGATCTGCTGTACTCTAATATAAATATTTTTGACTTATAAAAGTAAGTAAATCTGGAGAATAATTGGGAACATATTTATGAATGTATTGGAGTTTACAAGGCTAAGTACAAAAAAGATGGAATAAAAAAATGAATTCTTAAAAGAACTTATTTCTTTATATTGCTAAACTATAATCTATGTTTAAGTCTATTATTTTATAGACTCAAGTTTCTTAATCCACCTATTTGACATAGAATCTATATTAAACATAGAATTTATGTCTATCATGGCCAACAGAATTATAGTAAAAAAAACATTTCTCACTAAAAAAACTATATCGTTTAAATCTTCTTTATAAAAAAATCCATTAATATTCAAATAGATAAAGATTATTAGAAAAATTACAATTAAATGGTATCTTAAAATATTGAAATTATATTCAATATTTTTTAATGCAGAAAATTTTCTACTAAAGAGTATAAGCGTTATTTTATTGATAAAGGTACCAAAATACAAGTACATAATCAAGGCAAATGTAGGGATAAAGTATATTAATATTGGTGATTTCATAAATTTAGAGTTTATTAAAATGAATGAGCCTATAATTGAAATTAAAAATATGTAAAACGTCAATGTGATTAATGTACACATAAAAGAAATTTTATTTTTTAAAGAAAACCATAAAATAAAAAATACTATACAGATAAAAATTGTATTTAATAATATCATCAAACTCTCCTTTATTAATATTTTTATTAAATTATACATTAAAAACAACTGATTTGAATCAATTTCATTAAAAAAAATTTAAAAATAAAAAATAAAAGTACTAAAAAAATGATGATACTTTTTTTTATATTTTTTCGATGTATATAGCAATGTAAATTACGAATTTATATTGACTTATAAGTATTGGAGGAATAACAAATGAAAAAAAGAAACATTAAAATTAATGAGATGGTTCAAAGTAAAATAAAGTTAATAATCAATCATAAAATACCTTGCAAAGTTCTAAAATTTATAGATATTTTTGGGGGTAAAGTGATCCAAATTTTTATCTCCCATGTATTACGAATTCTTATTTCCTATGTATTAGTGAATTTAGGAATAAATCCTGAATTTAAATGGTTGGCAACTATTATAGCTAACATATTAATATATATATTTAATATATTAAAAAAGGATAACAAATCTTAAATTATACAAATAAATAATCATTTAAAAAGCTACAGACATTCTTGTCTTGTAGCTTTTATTTTAATCTTTACCAAGAATGAATCTCTATTTTCTATTTACAGTTGTTTAAAAAATCCTCTTTATAGATTTTCCTACAATTTTACCTGAGGCTTTTCTATATATTTTATTAAGAACATGAGAATTTTAATCTTTTATGCAAGTAATACCAATATATTAACTTTAAAATTATATCCTTATTTTTATCATAAATTATTTTAATTTATCAAAGTTTGCCAAATATATATTAAAACTGAATAATTTCAATTAGGTATTATCTACATTTGTATTTACTCCTTTTTTCTTATCTAGCATCTTCAATATATTAAGTAAAAAGTCAACTATTTTTTCAATAACCTTCATGCCATCTAGTGATGTTTGATAGATTTCACTCACTAAACTAATATTCATATCACTTGCATTATCAGCTGCCAATTGAGCATAGTAATCTACTCTATCAGGATCTCCATCTAAAATGTATTCTTCGAATAATTCATATGTTTTATCTTCACAGTCAAATCTTGAAAATTCCTCTAGTTCTGAATCTGTTCCAAAATATGTTCTAATTTCTTCACATATACTTAAATCTAAATCTTCAAATATTTCAGGGTACACTTCATTATTGTTTAATTCTAAAATGACATCTTCTATTTCATATGAAAGAGAAGATAGATCTTCTATAAGTATTGGAGATAAACATGCATTAAAACCTCTATATTCATCTCCTCTTCCATGATGTTGATGTCCTGAATCAGCAAAGAAACTCCAGTGATAATCCTCATAATACATTTTTGCTTTAGTTAAAAGATTTGTTATTGAAATAAATACTTTCATATATTCACTTGAATAATATGAAACTGATTCATCTATTTGCATTTGTATAAATACATTATTTATTTCATTTATTACATTTTTATCTTTTATCAATACACCACATTCATTATTCTTCCTACTTTCATCAGAAAAATTTGCAGAACCTATGTATGCTACTATATCTGTCATTATTATTTTGGAATGATTTCCGAAGTTAAAGAAAGTTCTAATATTTGCATCATACTTCTCAGGGTTAAGTTTATCTATATAATTACTTATTGTTTTCTTTGCTCTATTTCTGGCATAAGAGCTTGTATATTTCTTAAAACGAGCTGGGATATTTGTGATAATAACGACATCTTTATCTTCTTTGAAGTTTTCTATTTTCTCAATTAATTCCTTACTTTCAGCCGAGATATTATATGTAACAATTCTTACAAATGCGGCGTTTTCTAATGTGTCTAATACTTCAGAGTATCCAAACTCATCATTTGTCATTATTAATTTAACATCATCATTTATTTTAATTTCATTTCTCATTTTATATCATCCCCTTCCTAGAAATACATCAAAACATAAACCTATTTTTAAGCTCATCATTAAAATATTCTAGATAATCTTCTATAGTCTTATATTTATTATACTTACTTTTATTTACTTTTACATCAACTATCTTTTCTATAACCTTAGAGGCATAATAACTTACTATAATTTGTATGTACTTATTATAGAAATGAAGCTCTAGTTTATACTTACAGGAGTTCTGAAAAATTCTCCTTATAAATCCTATCCATTTCATTAATATCTTGATTTCTTAAAGTTAAGATTTTTTATTAATAGTTAAATAATCCTCTAAAGAACTAAATAAACTTTCTATGGAACCAGAATGTACTTCTTCTAAAAATTTTTTAGTTATAAATTGTAAATAAATTTCTTTGGTTATGATTATTTCATAATGTGTTAGTCTTTTAATTCTTTCAGCATATAAAAAATTCTTTTCAACAAGTTTTCTCAAAAGGGTCAATGTAGTTGTTTGTTTCCAGTCACACTCTAATTCCATAGCTACAACAATTTCTTTTGATGTAACAATGCTATTTTTTTTCCAAATAAATTTCATTATTTTCAATTCCGCTTGTGGTATTTTTTGTATCAACATATGAACAACCCTTTCTAATTTATATTAAACAACAATTAGATTTTAATTAAATAAATTCTGGTTAAAATATGCTACATGAAGTTTTAATGTATACAAATTATTATATTGCACTATATAAATGGTTACAATATAAAAAAACAGAAAGGAAAAGAAATAACATGGATGTAGATTATAAAGCATTAGGAAAAAGAATTAAGATTGCAAGAATTAATAAGGACATAACCCAGGAAGTAGTTGCAGAAAAAATAGACATAACAGCATCTCATATGAGCAATATCGAAACTGGAAAAACAAAGGTAAGCTTGCCTGTACTAATTAATATTGCTAATGCTCTGTCTGTTACTGTAGATGAATTATTATGTGATAATGTATTAAATTCTAAAATTATATTTGAGGGAGAAGCTAAAGAAATTTTTAACGACTGTGATGAGTATGAAGTTAGAATGCTTGTTGATGTTTTAAAATATATGAAAGAAGCAATACGTAAAGATAGAGAAATAAGAAATAAATTTGGTATGTAAAATCCAGATTTTTAGTTAAGTATATCAAAATTACATATTACAGTGGCAAAAATATAAAATTAAATTTTTTATAATAAATCGTATAATTTTGTAATTTAAATTCACCTCTTTTATATAATAACATTTACAAAATTTGTGTTAATATTTTTAATTTGTGGTATAATAAAAGCAAGGAAGCATATTTTACTTAACTTTTGAGTGATGTTTCCAACTTAAAATTGGTTATTTATTTTTTCGGAACTTAATACTCAGTTCCCAGCCACTCTTAGTCGCGTTTGAGTGGCTTTTTAACTTATCGTAGATATAACTAGCTATAACACTAGCTATAATACTCATCATTAGATTTTCCATAGCTTCACCTCCTTTCATAAGAAAGTGAGGAAAATTTTCTATGGAAACACCACTCATAGCTTTTTCAAATATTATTCCTTGCTATATTTATTATAGCATAAATACTGGAAATATATAGATACAATAAGTATATAAAATAAATATACTATTAAAGAAAGGAAAACTTAGTATGAAATTAAAAATGATAGATAATGCAATTGATTCACTTAACTTGGTTATGGAATATTTTCATGACTACAATACTGGCAAGAAGCATAAGAAAGATAATACATACTTAAAACTGACTATTATATTTTTACATAACTCTATTGAATTACTGCTTAAATCAATACTTATAAATGAAAATGAATTATTAATATATGAAGATTTATCTCAAAATAAGTTACATGAAGGTATTAGAATGAGAAAATCATATAACAATACCTTATCATTAGATGAAATTTTGATAAAAAAAGAAGGTATTAAAACTATTAATTATACAAACTTAATAACTACATATTGTAGTATATTTAATGTTGATAAAAAAGCTCAAATAGTACTTAATAATTTAGGAAAACTAAGAAATTCTGTAACTCATTTTGGTATAGATAAATCAGATGATTTTGAGGATATTTTAATTACTATTTATGAAAGCATAAATATAATACTTTATGTTTTATATGAAGAATTAGAAAAAATTGATAATTATTTTGAATATAATGATGTTAGGGATATACTAGAGCCACTTTCAGAACACTGTGAAAAAAAAGTAATGTATTATCACATAAATAAATATGGAGATAGAATAACAAAAACAACAGATATCTTAGTTGACATATTATTTTCACCCCAATTCAATGATTTCTTAAAAACAAATAAGATAACTTTTAAAACTTGTAAAGAACAACTTCTCAATCATGATATTTTTATATACTTTAAATATAGCAATAAGGAATTAAATATAGCAAATTCTTATAGCCCATTCCATAAATGTATTCTAATAGAAGATATAGAAGGTGGAATATATTTTGTTGTAGATTGTGAAAAGGATTTACTTTATTGTTATAGCGAATATGTTGAATATGAAAGATATCCTGAAGGATATAAACAATGGGAAATTGATGAAAAAAATAATAAGTGTAAAAAGAAAAAATTTACTAAGGAAAATCTTGAAAAAGAATTACAAAAACTTTTAGATCATAAAAACTTCTAGCTTTAATTTTAATAAAAATATTCTTTTTATAGCCCACTCATTTTATGATAAGATTACTTGAGTGGGCTATATTCAAGCTATAAACCTATCTGAGGTATGCCATTTTAAACATGTTGTAATACGTTCGCCTTATGAATGTACCTTTGATTTTATTTTTATATATTGAGAATAATTATTAATTAGACTTATATAATTTACCTGCTATTTTATTTGAAGCTTCTCTATCCATTTCATCAAGTACATGAGAATATATATTAAGAGTTGTATTAACATTTGAATGGCCAACTCTTTCTGATATAACTTTCATAGAGATACATAAGTAATGTAACATGTGAATCTTTAAAATAATATAATATTTATATTGAGTTTTAGTATTGATTTATCTCTATAAAAAAGAAATATTTAATTAATAAAATACCTGGTTGCATCATGATAAATAGAATTTAAAATTTAATTTACATTATATTGATAAAATGATACTATATAAGCATAAATGATTGCTTTAAATATTACATTTTTTTATTTAGTATATCCAATACTTGTGATATTGAAGTTCTTTTATTTTTAATGACATCTATTGCCACTCTAATAAATAATCAATTAACCTAAAAAACAATAAAAATAAGTATAGTGTAGTTTGTAGTAATTATTTGATATAAAATACATTTTTTGAAAAATGGATTTAAAAGAACTAAGAAATAGCATAAAATTATTAATTTAATGTTGAATTTGTACTCTAAAATAAAAATATCAGTAATTTTAATTATTCTAATACTTATTAAAAAAACACCAAAAAATATCATAATATTTTGTGCTATACATAATTAGGAAAAAATAAAATTAGGAGATTACAATATGGACTATATTGAAGACAATGAGTTATATAATAGTGTGCTTATTGAAACAGAAAAGTATATTAAAGACTTTATTTTAAGGTATAAATGTAATAATTTCAATAAGAATGAGTATAATGATATTTTATTATTTTGTTCTCAATTAATAAATCAAGAATATAAAGAATTTTATAAAGATAATTTAACAGAAATAATAATATCTATATTAGATGATATTAGAGAAAATACAGAAAGTTTTACTTCTCTCTACTATAAAAAAATGTTTGGTGGGATAGGTCAATTTGCATATAGTATAAATACCATTTTTAAAAAAACTGGTAAGTTGAAAAACCTTTCCCATTCTTTAAATCAATATTTATTAAATTACTCATATGATGTTATAACTTATACAAATGATGAACCTACTATTTTTGGACTTTATGATATTATATCTGGGATATCAGGCAGTTTGTACTATATATTAGATTGTTTGGATTTAGTAAGTGATAAGGAAAATATCAGAAAAATACATAGTTTAATATCTTTCTTGATAGGTCTATCTAAAGATTATAAATATAAAGGAAATAATGTTATTAAATTTCATATAAAGAGAGAACAACAATATTTAGAAGAAGATAAAAAATTAATGATTGATGGACAAATTAATTTTGGAGTAGCACATGGAATAATAGGAGTATTAGTCACTTTGGCAAAATCAAAATATTTAAATTATGATATTGAAGGTCTAGATGAGTCTATAATGAAGATATTTAATTTATATGAAAAATTCTGTATTAGAGAAAATGGAATATTGAAGTATCCAACAAAATTACCATTAGAATATTATACTAGTGGAAATATATTTAATCTTTCTATTAATAGTGGTTGGTGTTATGGCAACATCAGCATTGTAAGAAGTCTTATGAAAGTATGTAAATATATGGGGTTTAACAATCAATATAACTTTTATAAAAAAGAATTATTAAATATAATTAATCAATCAATAGAACTATATAATTTATCAAGTCCTATAATATGTCATGGATATTCTAGTGTTATAGTAATTCAAGTTAGTGCTTATAAAGAAACTAAAGATATAGATTTTCTGAAAACATTAAAAAGAAATTTATCAGTATTGTTAAAAGAACATAAAAAAATAACTGATATTTGTTCAAATAAAAATGAAGAGGAATTATTATATAGAGAATTATACAAAGAAGATATTTCACTATTAGAAGGAAGTGGTGGTGTAATACTAGCTTTAATAAATAGCTTAACATTTAATTTAACATTTGACAAAATTTTACTTATGGATTGAGGTTTATATGGAAAATAAAACAAATATTTTTAAAAATTTGATTTGGGTCGCTAAGCAAACGATATTAATAGATAAAAAATATATATTTATTTTAATTACATCTATGATTATTTCAGGTATTATTCCTCCAATATCATTGATAATGATGCAAAAGATATTAAATGAGTTACAGATTAAGTCTAGTTTAAGTACATTGTTTTTATTTATATTTATTTATGTATTAATAGATTTATTTCAATCAATATATAATAATGTCTTAGAGTATTATAAAACTAAATTTTCCTTAAGATTCGATTTGAAATTTAATGAGTTAATATTAAAAAAAGCATCAAGATTAAAATTAAAGAGTTATGAAAATAGTGAAGTATATGACATGATAAACAGAGCCCAATATGAAAGTAATGGAAAATTAATATTATATCTTCAAACATTTACAGGTGTTTTATCAAAAATATTAACTATGATATCATATTTAATCATATTGTTATCATTTAAACCTTGGATTGTTGTGTGTATAATAATTATTCCAATTATTAAGTTTCTAGTAAGTAGAAAAATTAATATAATGAGCTTTAATTTAATAAAAAATAGAACTAATGATGCAAGAAAAAGTTGGTATATGCAATATTTGCTAACATATGGAGACTTTTATAAAGAATTAAAAACATATAATATTTTTAACTATTTTATAGATAAATATAAAAAATATGTAAAAGAATTTAATAGGCAAGATATAAATTTAGTGAAAAAAAGTACAATACTTATGAGTATTATAACTATATTTGAATTAATAATTGATGGGATATTATTTTCATACATTATCTTTAATGGATTTAAAGGAAAAATACTTATTGGAAATGTTATGACATATATGAAAACTATAACTCAAATTAAAGAGCAAATGATAAGTATTTTACAAGCTTTTTCTGGTATGAATAAGGAGAGTTTATTTATAGATCAATTAATAAAATATTTTGATTTACAAGAGATTAATGATAGTGGAACAGTAAAAATAAGTGAGATAAAAAATATTAAAATAGAAAATTTGTACTATAAATATAGAGAAGAACAAGATTATGTATTAAAAAATATAAACTTAGAAATTAAGGAAAATGAGACAATTGCTATAATAGGTCAAAATGGTAGTGGAAAAACAACATTAATAAAAATATTAATGGGTTTTTATGATGATTATGAAGGAGAAATTTATATAAATGGGATTAATATGAAGGAGATTGATAAAAAATCTATTCTTTCAAGAATAGCTACTCTGTTTCAAGATTTTGTAAAATATGAAGCTACATTTAGAGAAAATATTTCTTATGGCAATTTAGAAATACTGAAGGATGATGAAAAATTGTATTCAATTACTAATAAGTTTGGTATTAATGAATTAATAAAGAACTCTGAAAAAGCTTTAGATACTCAAGTAGGACATTGGTTTGACAATGGAAAACAGATATCATTAGGTCAATGGCAAAAAGTAGCATTATCAAGAGCATTCTCTAAAAATGCAAATTTATATATTTTAGATGAACCAAATTCAGCATTAGATGCTATATCTGAATATAATTTATCTGTATCATATTCAAAATTATTAGAAAATAGTATGGGAATAATTGTTGCACATAAATTTAATAATTTCATTAAAGATGTAGACAACATTATAATTTTATCTGATGGAGTAATATCAGGAGAAGGAACTCATCATGATTTAATAAATACAAATAAAATTTATCAAAAACTATATAATATACAAATTGGTACTTTGAAAGAGTAACAAAAACATATAAAGAAAGAAGGAGAAAAAATGAAATTTGAATGTCATGATTATTTTATGGTCAGAACACCAAGTTTATCAATAAAATATTTACAAGAATATGAGAATCAAGATAAAGATATATATGAATTTATACGTTCTAATGAAATATTAGATGATTTTTTTAAAAAAGCATTACTTATTTCTAGTAAGTCTCTTTATTTTAGTTATATAAATAAGCCAAGTGATATAAAAAAATATAATAACTTAAAAGAATCTCTGTTGAAATATTTTGTGAGAAGTACAACGAGAACTACTCCTTATGGATATTTTTCTGCTGTATCTATTGGGGAATTTTCAAATGAGACTAATTTAGTAAAAAATAAAAAGTTAATAGATTTAAAAGTTGATAACAAATGGATAAATTACATAGTTTATATTTTAGAAAGAGAAGAAATGATTTTTAAAAAATTAAAGTTTAAATTTAATAAAATATGTTATAAAAGTGGAGATAGATTTAAAAATCCTTACTTCACTAATTATGGTAAGGCAGATTTAAAAGAAAAAATTGTAAAAGAAAATAGCATTAAATATACACATCTTGTTGAATTGATAAAAAATGAAACTAAGAAATTTACATCTTATGATGACTTAGAAAAAATACTATTAAAGGAGTATGAAAATGTTCCAAAGGAATTGGTGGAAAAAACAATAAAGATGTTATTAGAAAATGAATATTTATTTTCTAATTTAAGAATTCCATCATATTGTATAAATAGCTTAAATCATATAATAGAAGTATTAGAAGATATTAATTATAAAGGTGAATATTTAGAACAATTAAAATTAATTGATAATTTAATTTTAGAGTACAAAAGAAAAGAAAGCATAAAATGTTTAGAAAATATATATAATTCAATGTCTAAAATATATAAAAATAAAAATTATTTAATTTTAAACTTAGGGAATGAATTTAAGTATAAAAATCTGAATAAAGATATAAAAATAAAAATAGAAAAAATGGCTAATTTACTATATGAAATACCTGTAAGATCAAGTTCTATAAATAAATTTAAGGGGAAATTTATAGAGGAATATGGTATGAATATTGAAGTTCCATTAACTAAAATAATAGATACAAATGATTTTAATGGTTTATCTCTTTTAAATACAGATTCAAATATTATTATGGAAGATGAAAAGAAAATAAGTAATAAAATTAATGCTAAGATTTTTCAATCAATTTTAAATAGAGAAGATGAAGTGTTTTTTACAAAACAAGATTTTGAAGGTATATATATAAATAAACAAGAATACTTGAAATCATTTGATATTAATATTCTAATCACAGAATATGATGATAAATATAATTTATATTTAGGCCCAAATATGGGCTCAAACAAAGCAGGAGCTATGTTTCAGAGATTTTCGGACTGTTTTAGTAAGCAGGATTTCAAGAAATATAATGAAATATATAAAAAAGAAGAAGATATGTATAAAAATGAATATTTGCTTGTAGAAGCCAGAGAGATGTCCATTTCTGGTAAAAGCAATAATGTAATTAATAACATTAAAAATTATAAGTATTTCTTATCATTTGGAAATTGCTATAAAGAATCTGATGAAGAAATTGCTATAGATGATATGTACATAGGAGTATCAAGTTCAGGAAATATATATGTTAAGTCTAAAAAATATAATAAAAAAATAAAAATAATTACAGATAATATGTTAAACTCAGATTTAAATAATAATATATTAAAATTACTAAAATATATATGTGAAACATATGAAGATTTTCCTGAGGGAAGATTGTCTTCTTTTATGTCTAATTACTATTATAAATATACACCAAGAATAAATTTTGAAGGAATAATAGTATCTCCTAGAAAATGGATTTTAAATGATGCAGATATTAAAGCTGATAATTATGAAGAGTTTAAAAAACAGTTAAATCTAAATATAAAACGATATAAAATAGATAGTGTTTTATATCAATGTGTTTTTGACAATAGGATTATTGTAAATTTAGATAAAGATGAATATATAAAGATACTATATGCAGAATATAAAAAATTTAAAAAATTAGAATTTAATGAAATAGAGAAGAATTTACTAGAGAGTTCATTTGTGGAAGATTCAAATCATGATAGATATACAAGTGAATTTGTATTCAGTTTGATTACAAATAATAATAAAGGTAATAAAGAAAATTTTAGTTTAGTTAATAATATTACATTAAGTAATGAAAACAAAAAGCTTTTGCTTTGTGAAGAAGGATGGGTATATTTTAAATTATATGGCATATCAGATAGAGATAATGAATTACTGAGTATTTTTCTAGAACAATTATTAAAAGATTTAAATAATGAAGATCATTTTTTCTTAAGATATAAGGATAATATAGGATATCATTTAAGAATAAGAATAAAATTTGAAAATGAAAAAATAGCAAATGATAAATTAGTAATAATTAATCAGTGGATTAGAAATATGATAGATAAAAAGGTAGTTAGTAATGTTATATTTGATACATATCAAAAAGAAATAAATAGATATGGTGGGAAAGAAATAGTAGAATTATGTGAAAAAATATTCTTCAAAAATTCTATTGTAGTAGAAAATATTCTAAGAAAAAACGATTTGACAGTAAATGATAATTTAGAAAAAGTGTATATATTTGGGATAGTTAATATACTTAGAAATTTAACAGAAAATATAAATGAAATGTTTTTAGTTTTAAATAGCCAACAATTTAGAGATACATATAGAGATGAGTATAGAAAAAAAAGAAAAGAGTATATTGATTTAATTCAAGGATTATTACATGAAAAGGAAGATAAATGTATAGGTATATATTCTGAGTTCATTGAAGAAAAAGATGCATTAAATGAATTTAGAAAAGCATTAGATAAACAAGTTTTAAATAATAAGAATACAAACAGTAAAGAGTCGATATTACTTTCCATTATTCATATGTACTGTAATAGGCTTACTGGAGATAAAAAATATGAAGAAAAGTATTTAGAAATTGTAAGAAATACTTTATATAATATCATAAAAATGGAGATGGTTAGAAATAAAATATAGATATTAATTGTATTTTATTCTATAGAACAAAAAATTAATCTTAAGAGAGGTTAAAATGAAAATAAATTTAAGTGAAAATACTCAAAAACAAATAATTAGTGAAATTAAAAAAAGCATGAATTTACTTATTTATAAGTATGAAAAAGGACTATTAAGGAAAGAAGAATATGATCAAATATTATTTTTTTGTTCCGAGATATTAAATCAAAATCTTGTAGAAGAATATAATGTAGATATAGAAAAAAACTTGCTATATGTATTAGAAGCATTTAAAAATAATATATATTCAGGAAATGATGCTGATTTTAAATTTATGGGCATGTTTAGAGGGATAGGAAATATAACGATTAGCTTAAATAATATAAATAAAAAATATAATAATCTAAAACAATTCTCTGACTTTTTTAATGACATTTTTATTAAATATTCAGAGACTTACTTAGGAATCATAAAAGATAAACCATTGGCACCTGCACATTACGATTCTATATATGGTGTTTCTGGCATATTATATTATTTATTAGATTACGAAAATATGAGAAATGATATAATAGTAAACGACTTTACAAGGTACTTAATAGATCTTTCTAAGAATAAGTTATATAAAGGATTTAAGACAATAAATTTTCATATAGAAAAAGAGCAACAATCATTAGAAAAAGAAAAAATAACACAGCCTGATGGACATATAAATTTTGGAATTGCACATGGAATGATTGGACCACTAATAACTTTAGCAAAAGTAAAATATCTAAAATATGATATCAAAGGGCTAGATGAAGCTATCGAAATACTTTTTAAATTATATGAAAAATTCGCTATTCTAGATGATGGTGTTTTAAAGTATCCAACCCAATTGCCATTTCAAAATTATATTGAAAATAAAGAATTAAATTATTCATTTAATACAGGTTGGTGTTATGGGAATATAAGTATAGTTAGAGGTCTTATGAAAGTATCTAAATATATGTCATTTAAAGATAAATATCAATATTACAAAGAAGAATTATTAAAAATAATTAATCAGCCTATAGAACAATATAACTTAGAATTACCTATATTATGTCATGGATATGCTAGTGTTGTTGAAATACAAATTAGTGCATATAAAGAAACTCATGATAAAAGGTTTCTAAATACATTAGAAAGAAATATATTAAGATTAATAGATGAGCATAAGAAAATAAGTACTTTAACCAAAGATAATGATGTGTTTGTAGAAGATTTATATAATAGTAATTATAATTATGATTTTTCCTTACTCCAAGGAATAGGAGGTGTAACTTTAACTTTAATAGATTCTATGACATTTAATCTAACCTTTGATAAACTTTTAATGATGGATTAAGCTCAAATATTCTATATCGAGAGGAGAAAAGTGGATTATCATGGAACAAAATCATATAGATAAAGAAAAAAATAATAATAAAAGAAATATTGTAGAAGTTGCAATATTTTTTATAATTACTTATGGAATATCATTATTATTTGGAATACCTCTTTACTTTAAAGAATATATGAATCCAGAAATAATGGTAGTATTTATGACTATATTACCAGCAGCAGGAGTATCATTAGCAAAGACTTATAAATATAAAAAAAATGATACCCATTATATACTTCATTATATTATAATAGCTAACTTCTTACTCTCTTTATGCTTAGTAAGTTTAAAAGCGTTTGGAGTAATAGATGATGAATCTATAAATTTAGGAATAGGTATTGTAACTCTATTTACTAGTATTTTAATTATATGCTATGCATGTATAGAAGGTAAAGAACTCTATCCATTTAAGAATGAGAAAAAGTCTATTATTTGTATTCTTATTTTTATACTAATAATTAATTTAAGTAAATGTATTATGTTAGAGTGGAAAAGTATCAATTTTATAAATTTAGTCATGGCTATATTTTTAATTCTTCCAAATTTTGCAACTCAAAGTATACTTTTCTTTGGAGAGGAATATGGTTGGAGAGGATTCTTACAGGAAAAAATGCAACGGAAATTTGGTAAACGAATAGGAGTTGTTTTGTTAGGGTTCATATGGGAGCTGTGGCATATACCTTTATGGTTAACAAGTTATCATGTAGATAGTCTGGGTATATTACTTAGATTATGTTTTGTAATTGGTATTTCTATATTTTTAGGATATGTTTATATGAAAACTAAAAATATATGGGCATGTGTGGTAATTCATTTGATTAATAATACAGTCCTTTTAGATGCTAATTTGAATAAGGTATTTTTGAATTTTAATTCTTCAAACCTTAATTCAAATGTTATATCAGGTTGTTTAATTTTTTCTATACTCCTTTCATTATTTATTTTTACTAAAGAATATAAAAGAAACAATTAATAAAATAAATCAGATATAAAGTATGTTTAGATATACTATTAGAGATTTATGTATATTTCTATAAGAATACTATTTATAATAAATCTAATTTTTATTTATGTATGATTAAAATTTATTGACAACGTGGTGCAACATCATTCTCAATATTATGTCCATCTTTTTGACAACAAGGTCTAGTGATAGTAAGTGTAGGGTTAGGCATAGTGTCACAAGCTCCAATTACTGATATAGTAGTTATGATAGTTCTAGTTTGAGGCTCATCATCGTTACTACTCGAAACTTTCCTTAAATCTAAATCAAAATCTTTGAAATTACTCATAACAAAACCTCCTATATATTTAATTAATTTCATTATAGCATATAAAAATATTTAGAACAACAATTTTATTCTACTTTCTTAGAATTTCATTTAAAAAAATATTTTTTATAATAATACTATTTTTTTTTATATTTATTCTTTAATTTCAAAACTTAAATTGATTTTTTTATTAACGTAAAGCGATTTCTTTAATATTGAATTTACTTATTGGAAAATATATAATAATTTGAATTTATACTAACAAAATATTTCATAAAAATGGCGCTGTATTTGCCATTTACAGCTTTTTTGAAATCTTTCGTTTATGATTCATCCTTATATAATTTATCTGCTATTTTATCGGAAGCTTCCCTATCCATTTCATCAAGTACATGAGAATATATATTAAGAGTTGTATTAACATTTGAATGGCCAACTCTTTCTGAAATAACCTTTATAGGTATATGTGAGTTCATAAGTAACGTAACATGTGAATGTCTTAAATCATGAAATCTAATATGAGGAAGTTGCTCATACTCTAGGAATCTTCTAAATCTATGACTTATAACACTTTCATCTATGGGATTCCCCTTCTTATTAATAAACAATAGATTATAGTTATTTTTAATACTGTTATTTAGTAACTCTCTTTCTTGCTCTAATTTATGCTTCAACAAGAGATTCATTATTTCATCTGGAGCAGATATCTTTCTGATTGAACTTTCAGTTTTAGTATCCTTTAGTATAACTTCTCCATTAACTTTTGCAGTAATTTTCTCTATTAAAATTATTTTTCTCTCGAAATCTATATTTTCCCATGAAAGACCTAATATTTCAGATATTCTCATACCAAGACCAACACCTAAATTTATATGCAGTTCTAAAGCAGTATTTTTACAAGCTTCTAATAATCTTATTATTTGTTCTTCATTATAAATTTCATTTTTAAATTTCTTTGCTTTGATTAAATCTATTCCTTTGGTCGGATTCTTATCAATTATTCTTAAATCAAATGCACTTTCAAATGCAAGTTTCATTATATTAATGTGTATTTTTAAGGTTTTAGAACTTAGAGTATCTGACAAGGTATTTATATAATTTTGTATATGTACTGTATCAATATCTTGTAATCTCATTTTACCAAGATGTGTTATTATGTACTTATTGCATATATTAATATATTTACTATAAGTAGTTATGGACCATCTAGATTTATATTCTTCTATGAATGTTTTTAAAAAATGCTCAAATAAAATATTATTTGGAATTAGTATATTATTTTTATACATACTATCTTTTACTTCTGCTAGTCTTTTATTAGCTTCTCTTTTTTTAGCAAAAGAGCCCATGTTCTTTTGCTTTTTCTTTCCAGTAAGTTCATCCTTATATTCTAAGTAGACTATATACTTTTTATTTACAATTCTTATAAACCCAGTCATAAAAAATCACCTTTCTTAAAAAACTTTATATGTTAATTATACCATTAAAAATTAAATAAAAGTACGATTTTGCTGAATTATAACTGAAATTTATAAATAAATAAATAGTATAACTTAGTAATAGCAATATATAATAAAAAATATCATAGAATTAAATATTCTATGATATTAGTTATGTTTTAATAATTAAATACAAAATTCGATTTTAAGACGATGTAACATCGTATAGGATAAATTATAAGGCGATAAAAAATATTCCTTTCTAACAGGCATTTAAAAGGTGAGTATTTTTGTGATAACTTATATAGAACTTTATATAGAATATTCTTAACTATTCATGTAAAATTATATTAATAGACAAAATTTTTATTCATGCAATTATTGTAGTATTAAGTTGCAATATTATTCTAGGGGGAGAGGGCTTATGATTGAAAAGATACCGCAAGCAGAGCTAAAAGTAATGAAATTTATTTGGGGGGAAAATAGTGAGGTGACTTCTAAGGAAGTTATTGAAGCTATGGAAAATAAACATGGTTGGAAACAGACAACTACACTAACACTTCTATCCAGACTTGTTAAAAGAAAGTATTTATCAGCTGAAAAAGTTGATAGATATACACACTATAAAATTATAGTTGAGAATAGGGAATACTTAAACTTTGAAACTAAAAATTTTGTAAGTAACATACATGATAATTCACTAGAAAGTGTATTGGTTTCTTTACATGAAGATAATCTTTTAAAAAAAGAAAAACTTGAGTATCTTATAGAAATAGCAAATGACTTGGATAAATAAATGAATGCTTTATTTGAAAATTTATTAAAAACAACAGTTATAAGTAGTTTAGGTATTTGTATATTAATAATTTTAAAAACATGTCTGTTTAAAATGTTTAGTAAGAAATTCAATTATTATATTTGGCTAATTATTCTTTTTAGAATGTTACTTTTCCCAATTTCTTGTTCAATTGAAATTAC
>NZ_JAGWCS010000049.1:0-27708 GCF_020657705.1 Clostridioides sp. ZZV15-6598
ATCTATATGTATACAAGATATTAATGTTTTACATCTCATTTAATTTTCTTTTTAAGTCTTCAACATATTGCATTTGTATTTTTTTTAAGTTCATAAAGAGATAAGATAAAATTTTTATAATAGGATTTTTAACATATATATTTTCTATAAACACTATTTTAGTTTTTCCATCCTCTTCAAAAAATTCACCTTGCCAATTACCATAAAAAAATTTATTTTCCATATTAAATTTATAAAGCTTATTTTTAGTTTTTTCTGTAACAGTAAATTTTGTGCTGTTTCCATCCTTATTGTACTCAATAAAAGTACTTCCATCATCTGATACTTCAATTTTACTTATATCACTTCTCCATTTATAATCACTATTGTCTGTAACTATATTCCAAACTGTTTCTACATCTGTATTAAAGTAAGCTGTTATCTCAGATACTCTACATTTTTTCATATACTCCTCCTACGTCTTATTGGAACCCAAATTTCACTAACATAATTATCTTTATTACTGTCTCCTCCAAAATAAAGTTCAAAATTGAAATCAGCAACTGGTTCATAGCTAGAACATTGGAAAAACTCACTATATATTTTTACCCATAGGTTTTGAATAGAATTTGGCATGGCACCTGTACACTTGAAAATAGCCCATTTATGACAGGGTATTGTAAATGAGGTAAATTCATCATTTTTAGGTTTTTCATTTGTCTCAACAGCTGCATAATAATTAAATAATTGTTTGTTTTGTGAAACTGCCATTTCATCTATTCCCAAAACCCCACCTTTTGTAATAGTGTTTTCTTTCACATAAGAAATTAATTCTCTATACAAGCTAGTCTTAAACAAGTCTTGCCAAAACTTTGGTATCTGTCTTCTGAAAATATCTTCATCTTTAGAAAATTGTTTCTTTAAAGCAATTACTGAAAATTCTCCCTTATCGACAATTTTGTAATCTAAAGTATTTCCTCCATCTAAAGATATTTTTAATGTTATTTTGCTAAATGATTTTAGGTTTGAATTTCCCTTTCTAGCAATAGATGGCGTTATCCCATGAAATCTAACAAAGGCTTTAGTAAAGCTTTCTGCTGTTTCGTAACCATATTTAAATGCTATGTCTATGATTTTACTATTTGAAGTAGTTAATTCAAGCCCAGCTAAAGTTAATCTTCTATTCCTAATATATTCACCAACAGAGATACCTACTAATACACTAAACATTCGTTGATAATAAAAAACTGACACATTTGTATACCTTGCTAAATATTCATAATCTAACTTTTCTAAAATATTTTCTTCAATATAATCAATAGATTGTTGTAATCCCTCTAACCATTGCATTTCATATGTACCTCCATATTTTATAATAAATCTTATAAATTTTCTTGTCTTTTTGTGCAAAGATTTATCTGTTTAAATTATAGCAAAAAACAGCAAACTGCCATAGCTTCAGAGCTATACCAGTTTGCTGTTGATTATATACTAGTTAATATTAATTTTAAACAGACATATTTTATATATTTTCCTCATACTTTGAGATTCTCTTAACTAATTCATCTCTCAGTTTTCCTACTTCATCAAATCTCATGTTAGGACTATAGTAACTTTCTATAATATCATGTTTTGATTTAGCTCTCTTAAGATTTAAAATTGACCAACAAATTAAGTCATCTAAAACTTTTTCATCAAATTTAATATCTTCTTCGTACTTAAGTAATTTTTCTCTATTTAAAAATTGATTCAAATCAATTGTATCTTCATCTTTAAAAGTACTACTTATAGTTATTCCTATATCTAAATCAGTTAATAATATAGTTTCAATTTTTTCAGGAATAAGTGGATAGTGATAAACTTCTACATTCAAGCCTTTCTCAATAGCTTTTTTGTACACTTTACTCAAAAGTGTAGTTTTTCCAGCGCCTATTTCTCCTGATAAGTAATAAACCTTACCTACATCCTTTAAAATATGTTCTGTATAATCTAAACATCCTACAGGAGTTATCCCTGAGCCAAATAAATGCTTTTCTTTCTTTAATTTTCCTGTACTATCTACTCCATCAAATAATCTTTTTATGAATTCTTCTGTAACTAAATTTACTTTTCCATAATCCATACAGTCAGAATATTTTTCCTCGATATCTCTAAAGATTGGCTCTGCTGATTTCAAAAATTTGAATGCTCTTTTGAAAGCATTACTAATATCTTTATCATAGCTTGAAATTTCTTGTCTATTTTTTTCTAACTCCTCTGTATTCCAGTAATCTCCTAAATTAATTATCTCGTCCAAAGCACCTGGGAGTTTAGGGTCTACAGTATGTGGAGCAGTTGCATCCATAAGTACCACGCCTAGTTTCTTTATAACTACACCATCCAACGAACTTGGGTCAGAAGGACAATGATATAATTCAATATCATATCCTCTATGCAAAAATTCTTTATAAATTTTTTTCATTAGTGAGGATTTTCCTACTCCAGGTCCACCCTTTAAACAAAAAACTCTTTTTACATTTTCAGGAATTATATAATCAAAAAAAGAATATGAGCCTTGTGATGTGTTTCCACCTGGAAATGCCTTTTTTATCTTTCCTTCCATATTAGCGCCTCCTCATAATTTACCATACCTCTTAATTAAGATATTAATATTATACGAGTTTTGTTACAGCTTTATGCTTTTGCTAAATATAAAACTTATCACTCAGCAGTGACAATAACTTATTTTACTCAATTTCAATCTATTATACTCTAGTTTAAGTTCCGTCCAAAACTATAATAAAACTGTCTATACTGTAGTATAGTTGTCTGTATTACTTAAATCTAATTGTTTCCATTGTTATTTTATGTTAAAATAAAATTAAAAAATACATCTGTTTTTCTTCAGAAATGGGTGAAATTCCCTATCGGCGGTAAAAGCCCGCGAGCCTTATGGCAGAATTTGGTCAAATTCCAAAGCCGACAGTAAAATCTGGATGGTAGAAGAAAATAGTATATGAGTACCTTTATGTAATTTTACATGAGTAATCTATACAAATCCTTCAACTACCGTATTTATTCATGAAAATAAACATATTCTAAGGTACCTAAGATATAGGTGCTTTTTTGTTGTTTATTTTGTAACTATACTGTACTTATAAAACAAAATCTACTATGTAAAAGATTGGGGTGTTATCAGTGAAACAAAAATGGATAGTATTAATCATCATCTGTATTGGTGTATTTATGTCTACTCTTGATGGAAGTATACTAAATATCGCAAATCCTACAATTGCTGCTGACTTTAAAATTAATATGTCGCAAATCCAATGGGTAGTTACAGCTTATATGTTGGTTGTAACAGCTACTATGTTGTTTTTTGGAAAGCTCGGTGATAAGGTAGGTTCAAATTATCTATATACGTTAGGATTTTTTATATTTACAATAGGTTCCTTTCTATGTAGTATATCTAATAGTTTAGTAACATTGATTTTATCAAGAATATTTCAAGCAATTGGAGCAAGTATTTTAATGGCAACTGGACTTGGTATAGTTTCTAATGCATTTCCAGCAAATGAGAAGGGAAAGGCTATAGGAATTACTGGTGCAGTAGTTGGTATAGGAAATATGAGTGGTCCTGTAATTGGTGGAATACTTTTAGAACACTTTGGATGGCCTTCTATTTTCATCATCAATATACCTATTGGTATTATAGCAGTCCTTCTTGGGATGAAATTTCTACCAAAACCTATTTTAGATGAACAAAACAAAAGTTTTGATATACTAGGTCTTCTATTATTTGCATCTTGTACCACACTTATATTGCTTGCAATGAATGGAGAAGGAAATACAAAATGGTATATAGGAATAGTAGCAATTATAGCATTTTTATTGTTAGTATTAAGAGAGGTAAAATTTGAACAAAGTTTTATTGATTTACCTTTGTTTAAAAATAGAAATTTCACTGTGGGGAATATTATTGGAATAGCTTGTTATTTCCCTCAAATGGCAGTATCTTTCCTACTTCCTTTTTATCTAGAACAACTAAAAAATTTATCTCCTATGATGGCTGGTTCTGTCATGACTGTTCATCCACTTATTATGGTACTTATAGCACCTATTGCAGGCTCTCTTTCTGACAAACATGGTGCAAAAAATATTCTAACTGTATCTTTTTCATTTATGACTATTGCTCTAGTTGGAATGGCACTTTTAAAAGCAGATTCTCCATTATATCTTTTGATTCTATGTTTAATTATTTTTGGCTTTGGATTAGGCTCTTTTAGTTCACCAAACAATAGTAGTATCTTGGCAGACGTTCCACCTCAAAAGCAAGGATATGGAGGAAGTTTTCTTGCAACAGTTCGTAATTTGTCATTTGCTCTTGGAACAGCCTTTTTCAGTAGTTTCTTTGCACAAAGACTTACATATCATCAAAAGTCTACAAGTCATACACTGGCTTATGTTGCAGCTAGTAATCAATCTTACTGGATTGCAGCAGCAGTATGCTTTATAGGACTTATACTTACAATTTTCTTTATGAAAAAGACAGAAAAAGCCACTTCTTAGTCAATATTTATTACTAATTATATAAATCGCCAAACCTTTAAACAAACTAATTTATATTAATTTTATTGATTTATAACAATAATTACCAATATATATTGTTTATAAACAACAAGGATGCCACAAAATATCAGTTAAAAATACTTTGAGGCATCCTTTATTTGATTTTAATATATATAACATTTAAAATTAATCTACTGTTATTTCATATCCATGTTGATTGTATTGATTTACAATTTCTTCCCAAAGTTCTTCAACACCAGTCTTTTTTAGTGAAGAAACAGGAATTACTTTTTCGCTACTCTCCATTTGCAATTTCTTTCTTATAATACTTATATGCTTTTGATATTGTCCTCTAGATATTTTGTCTGCCTTAGTTGCAATAATTACACAGTTATATCCAAAGTGTTTTATCCATTCGTACATAAGTTTATCATCTGCTGTAGGTTCATGTCTAATATCTACAAGTAGGAATATAGAGCATAGTTCTTGTCTACTTTCTAGATATCGTTCCATTATACCTCCCCATTTCTCTTTTTCAGATTTGGCTATTTTAGCATACCCATATCCTGGAAGGTCTACAAAATAAAATTCGTTATTTATAAGATAGAAATTTATAGTTCTAGTTTTTCCTGGTGTTTGACTAGTTCTAGCAAAGTTTCTTCTGTTAAGTAATGTATTTATTATCGATGATTTTCCAACATTTGACCTACCAGCTAGTGCTATCTCTGGTACACCTTCTGCTGGATACTGTGATTTATTCACAGCACTCATAGTTATCTCTGAACTTCTAATTTTCATTTTTTTCACCACTCTTTAATAAAGCTTGTTCTAATACTTCATCCATATGCTCTACAAGCACAAACTCCATCTTCTCTTTTACATTTTCTGGTATCTCATCTAAATCAGCTTCACACTCTTTAGGAATTAATACTTTTGTTATACCAGCTCTATGAGCTGCTAATAGTTTTTCCTTAACTCCTCCTACAGCTAACACTCTACCTCTTAAAGTTATTTCTCCTGTCATAGCTATATTACCTGGTACAGGTCTTTTAGTAAGTGCTGAAATCACTGCAAGTGCCATAGTTATACCAGCTGATGGCCCATCCTTTGGAACAGCACCTTCTGGAATGTGTATATGAATATCATTAGTTTTATAAAAATCAGGGTCAATATCAAACTTGTCCACTATTGATCTTATATAAGAAATACCTGTCTTAGCAGATTCTTTCATAACATCTCCTAGTTTTCCAGTTAATACAATTTCACCCTTTCCTTTAAGCACATTTACCTCTACTTCAAGAGTAACTCCACCAACTGCTGTCCATGCAAGTCCATTTACAAGCCCTATTTGAGGATTAAGCTCTGCAAGTTGGTATTTAAACATATCTTTTCCAAGATATTTTTCTAAGTCAGACTTATTTACAATAACTTCTTCAAGTGTTGGGTCCTCAACGTATTTTTTTGCAACTTTTCTACAAACTTTACCAATAGTTCTTTCTAATGTTCTTACTCCAGCTTCTCTTGTATAATGATTTATTATGCTTCTTAAAGTTTCATCATCCATTTTTACAAAATTCTCTTTTAAAGCATGTTCTTTAATTTGTTTTGGGAGTAAGTATTTTTTTGCTATATTTAATTTTTCTTCTTCTATATATCCAGATACTTCTATTACTTCCATTCTATCCAATAATGGTCTTGGAATATTGCTTAAACTATTTGCTGTTGTAACAAATAGTATCTTTGATAAATCAAAAGGTATTTCTAAATAGTGGTCCACAAAATCCTTATTTTGCTCTGGGTCTAATACTTCTAGCATAGCTGAAGCTGGGTCACCTTTATAATCTGCTGCCATTTTATCTATCTCATCAAATAAAAACACAGGATTTTTAGTCTGAGCTTCTTTTACTCCATTAATTATTCTTCCTGGAATAGAACCCACATAAGTTCTTCTGTGGCCTCTTATTTCAGCTTCATCTCTAACTCCACCTAAAGATATTCTCACAAATTTTCTATTTAACGCTCTAGCTATTGATTTTACTATAGATGTTTTCCCCGTACCTGGAGGTCCAACTAGACATATTATAGGTCCTTTAAGTGATTTAGCAAGAGTTCTTATGGCTAAATACTCTAATATTCTTTCTTTAACCTTATCCAACCCATAATGGTCTTCATCTAATATAGCTTGTGCTTTAACTATGTCTAGTTTATCCTTTGTTTCTTTGTTCCATGGTAATGAGAATATAGTATCTAAATAATTTCTACTTACAGATACGTCTGGAGACATAGAAGATATCTTTGAAAATTTATCAATTTCTTTTTCTATTTTCTCTTTAGTCGTCTTAGGTGCTTTTATTTTTTTAAGCTTTTCTCTATACTCATCTGCTTCAGAATTTATGTCTTCTTCCTCACCTAATTCCTTTTGTATAGCTTTTAATTGCTCTCTAAGATAGTATTCTTTTTGAACTTTATTCATTTGTTTTTTAACTCTTAAAGTTATCTTTTTTTCTATTTTCAGTATGTCTATCTCTTCTAGTAATATAGAATAAATAAGTTCAAGTCTTTTCTTAATATCAAATTCTTCTAGTATTTCCTGCTTCTGACTTGATTTTAGGTAAATATTTGCAGCTATTGTATCTATAAATCTATCTACATCTTCTATATCAGCTAAAGATATTAATATTTCTGGTGATACTCTATTTCCAATATTTATATACTCTTCAAAAGCATCAAATACATTTCTTACAAATGCTTCAATTTCAACTTCTGTTTCACTATCTAAATTATCACTATCAAAAACAATTTCTTCTATTACTGCTCTAAAATATCCTTCTTCTTGCTCTATTTTTTTAACTCTACCTCTTGATACACCCTCGACCAAAACACGAACTGTATCTCCTGGTAATTTTATCATTTGTTTAACTTTACAAATTGTTCCTACATGATAAAAATCCTCTTCACCAGGTTCATCAACATCTGCTTCTTTTTGAGATGTTAAAAATATAAGCTCTTCATCCATCATAGCTTGGTCTAAAGCCTTAAGAGATATTTCTCTTCCTATATCAAAATTTAATATCATATATGGAAATATTGCTAATCCCCTCAAAGGGATTAATGGTAATTCATGATCTATTTTAGTATAATTTTGTTCCATCAACATTACTCCTTTTCTAGTCTAATTATTTTGCAGTTTTTATTATATATTTGCACATGTTAATTTTCAACATTAACGATAACTTCTTGGTATATTATATTATTATTTTATTATGATATAATATTAATGTTAGTATACTTAGATGTTATTTATCTTTTGGAGGTTTCTATTATGTTAAAATTGTTTTTAACCTTTTTAAAAATTGGTGCGTTTACATTTGGTGGTGGCTACGCTATGGTTCCTCTTATACAAGATGAACTTGTAAACAAACAAAAACTTTTAGAGCAGGAAGAATTTATCGATTATCTATCCATAGCTCAAAGTTATCCTGGAGTACTAGCAGTTAATATCTCTGTATTATTAGGATATAAGCTTTATGGTATACCAGGAGTTCTTATATGTACCCTAGGCTCTGCTCTACCGTCATTTTGTATAGTCTTAGTGTTGTCATATTTATATTTTAAAAATTCCTCATCTAAAATTTTAGATGGATTTTTTAAAGGAGTTGCGCCTGTAGTAATAGCTCTTATATTGTATTCTTTTACGAGCATGTTTAAGAAACTACCAAAGTCTAAAACTAACATACTACTATTAATTATAGCAGTTTTATCTGTTGGTGTATTCAATATAAGTCCTATTTATTTAATAATTGGAGGAGGTGTATATAGTCTATGTCAGAAATAATACTACTCTTCTTAATATTCCTTAAAATAGGAGCATTTAGTTTTGGTGGCGGGTATGCTATGTTACCATTTATTCAACAAGAATTTATATCTAAATACCACCTTATAACTAATCAAGAATTCTTAGATTTACTTGCTATATCACAATCTACGCCAGGTCCTGTAGCAATAAATAGTGCTACATTTGTAGGATTTAAAACTGCTGGTTTTTTTGGTTCTCTATCTGCAACTATTGGGGTTACAATATTTGCATTAGTAGGTTTAACTATTATATCAAAGTTATTTGCTAAGTTCAAAAATAATAAAAAAGTAGAAAATTTATTAATGGTACTTAGACCAATTACTCTAGGTTTTATACTGTCAGCCGCTTTTTCATCTGCAAAAGAAGTTAATTGGGACTTATATGGAATAATCGCATTTGCAGCATCATTCTATCTTCTATATAAAGGAAAAATTGGCTCTATTGCAATTGTATTCGTCTTCGGTATTATAGGTATTCTACTCACATTTTTATGATAATAATATCTAATTTCATATTAGCATAAAAAAAGGAGCCTTTTAAAGCTCCTTTTCATCATCTTATGCACTTTCCTCTTGATCCTTAAGTACTATGATAGGATTTACTGAGTCTTCGTTCACAGATTTCTCTGTTACTATAACCTTCTTTATATTATCTCTAGATGGTACTTCAAACATAGTTTCCATCATTACACTTTCAACTATACTTCTAAGTCCTCTAGCTCCTGTATTTCTTTCTATAGCCTTTTTAGCTATTGCACGAAGAGCATCTTCTTCAAATTCTAGCTCAACATCATCTAACTCTAATAATTTCTTATATTGTTTTACTAGAGCATTTTTAGGTTGTTGTAGTATTTGCATTAGTGCATCTTCATCCAGTAATTCTAAAGTAGCTAAGACTGGTATTCTTCCTATAAATTCAGGTATTATACCATACTTTAACAAATCCTCTGGAAGTACTTTTTCATATAGCTTCCCTAAATCTAATTCTTTTTTACTTTCTATCTTAGCTCCAAATCCTAGTGTCTTATCTCCACCACGTTTTTGGATTATTTTTTCTAGCCCATCAAAAGCTCCACCTAATATAAATAATACATTAGTAGTGTCTATCTTTAAAAATTCTTGATGAGGATGCTTTCTTCCTCCTTGTGGCGGAACATTTGCAACAGTACCTTCTAATATTTTTAAAAGAGCTTGTTGAACACCCTCTCCACTAACATCTCTAGTTATAGATGGATTTTCAGATTTTCTTGCAATCTTATCTATCTCATCTATATATATTATACCTCTTTCAGCTTTTTCTATATCAAAATCAGCAGCTTGAATAAGTTTTAAAAGTATATTTTCAACATCTTCTCCAACATATCCAGCCTCTGTTAGTGATGTAGCATCTGCCATTGCAAAAGGTACATTTAAAGTTCTAGCTAAAGTCTGTGCTAATAACGTCTTACCAGAACCTGTAGGTCCTAATAAAAGTATATTACTCTTTTGGATTTCTATATCTTTGCTACTAGACTTTTTACTATATATTCTCTTGTAATGATTGTAAACAGCAACTGATAAAGCCTTTTTAGCTTTTTCTTGACCTATTACATAATCATTTAAGATATTCATCATTTCTTTTGGTTTTGGTAAAGATGTAGTATCTTCATCTATAGTATCTTCTATTTCTTCTTGAATAATTTCGTCACAAAGTTCAACACACTCATCACAAATGTATACATTTGGACCTGCAATTAATCTTCTTACTTGATCTTGATTTTTACCGCAGAATGAACACTTTAATTGTCGTTTCTCTTCGTATTTAGACATATTAACACCTCTCTCTATCTACGGTCTCTTTGTAAATACTTCATCTATTAAACCATATTCTTTGGCTTCTGATGCACTCATGAAGTTATCACGTTCAGTATCCATTTTGATTTTCTCTAATGGCTGACCAGTTCTTTCAGATAATATTTCATTTAAAGTTTCTTTTATTTTTAAAATTCTCTTTGCGTGAATTTCTATATCTGTCGCTTGACCTTGAGCTCCACCTAATGGTTGATGTATCATTATCTCACTATTTGGTAGTGCTAGTCTTTTTCCTTTTGCTCCTGCTGCCAACAAGAATGCTCCCATAGAAGCAGCCATACCTATACATATAGTACTTACATCTGGTTTGATGTATTGCATAGTATCATATATAGCCATTCCAGAAGTTATACTTCCTCCTGGAGAATTTATATATAAATGTATATCTTTGTCTGGGTCTTCAGCTTCTAAGAATAATAGCTGTGCTACTATAAGCCCTGCTGTGGCATCATTAACTTGATCTCCTAAGAAGATTATTCTGTCCTTTAATAGTCTAGAGAATATATCATAAGATCTTTCTCCTCTTCCTGTTTGTTCAACAACTACAGGTACTAATGCCATGGTTTCATACCCCCTTTATTCTATATAATTTACAGTAGCTTCTTTAAGCTACTGTAAATTATTTTACGCATTTAACTAAATTATATTTGCACAACATTATATACTAAACATTCTATAACGTCAACTATATTAGTTATAGCGGTTATTTTATTAAGCTATTGTTGCACTTTCAACTAATAAGTCTATTGTCTTTCTTATTTTTATTTGTCCTTTTATATCTTCCTTATCAGCATCTCTTAAAGTAGTTTCTATTTTTTCTACTTCCATATTGTAAGCAGAAGCCATTTTTTCTAATTCAGCTTTAAATTCTTCTTCTGTTGCTTCAATTCCTTCAGCTTTAGTTATTGCTTCCAATACTAGAGAAGATTTAACTAATTTTTTAGCATCTTCTTTTCTTTCTTCTCTTAATTCTTCCATAGTTCTACCAGTCATCTCTAGTAATTGTTGTAATCCAAACCCTTGATATTGTAATTGGTAGTTAAGTTCGTTTAACATATTATCTATTTGATGCTCTACCATAACTTCTGGTATTTCTATTTCTGTATTTTCAGCAACTTTTTCTACTACTGAATTTCTAATTTCTGCATCTGCTTTATTTTTAGCTTCTTCTTCTAATTTAGCTCTTACATCTGCTTTTAATTCATCTAAAGTATCAAATTCACTAGTATCTTTAGCAAATTCATCATCTAATGCAGATAATTCTTTTACTTTTACATCATTTACTTTTACGTTAAATACAACTGGCTTTCCAGCTAAATCTTCTGAGTGGTATTCTTCTGGGAAAGTAACATTAACTTCGACTTCTTCACCAGCTTTTTTACCTACTAATTGCTCTTCAAATCCTGGTATAAATGTGTTTGAACCTATAACTAAGTTATAATTTTCACCTTTACCACCATCAAAAGCTACACCATTGTCAAAACCTTCAAAGTCTATTATAGCTGTATCGCCATCTTCTAAAGCTTTGTCTTCAACACTTACTAATCTAGCATTTTTTTCAACCATTTCTTGTAATTTAGCTTCAACATTTTCATCACTTACAGTATTCTCAACCTTAGCTACTTCTATACCCTTATAGTTTCCTAATTCAAACTCTGGTTTAACTTCAACATTAAGAACCATAACTAATCCATTGTCTTTGCTTATTTCTTCTATATCTAAATCTGGATTGTCTATTGGATCTATATCTAATTCCTTGATAGCTTCTGGATAAACCTCTGGGAATAACACTTCTATAGCATCATTGTAGAAGATACCTTTTCCATATTGAGTTTCTATAACAATTCTTGGAGCTTTACCTTTTCTGAATCCAGGTATATTATATTTGCTTTTGCTTTTATTATAAGCCTTATTTACTGCTGCTTCAAATTTATTGTTATCTACTGTTATTTTTAAAGTAACTTTATTACCCTCTTTTTTAATTAGTTCTGCTTTCATCCTTCTAATCCTCCTAGTGATATTTATGTAATACCCGATAATGGTATCATAATTCATTCTATTTATAATTCAACCACTTAATTATATCACATAAGTTTTTTTATTTACAAGTGTTCCATTAATATCGTTGTACTTATTTGATAAAATTTAATTTTTTGAGTGTTTTTTGCCATTTTTTTGGATAAATACACCTTTATATGCGTATTTCCTCTATATTTATGTCATCTTCTTTTATATCCATAATTACAAAACTCTTATACGATACTCCTCTTGGAAGTGAAGTACTTCCAGGATTTATGTAAAGCACACCATCTTTAATTTCTCTAAATGGAGTATGAGTATGACCAAATATAACTATGTCAGCATTAATTTCAGCAGCTTTATTTTCTAACATCTGTGTGCCATATTTTACACCATACTTATCTCCATGGCATAAAAATATAGTTTTATTTGCTACTTCAAAGACAAGTTCTTCTTCTATAGCATCAAAATCACAATTTCCTTTAACTGCAATAATTCCCACCTTAGTCATATTATGAATATATCTTGAGTCTGTAAAGTTGTCTCCTGCATGAATTATTAAGTCACATTCTTCTAAATATGGTATTGTCTTTTCCATATTTTTAATCATCATATGTGTATCACTTATTATGCCTATTTTCATTACTTCACTACCCTTTTCATAAACTCTTGTTTCATAATTTTTAGTCCATTTGCTCTGTGGCTGATTGAATTTTTTATAACACTAGGTATTTCACCAAAAGTTTTATTATATCCTTTTACTATAAACAAGCTATCATATCCAAATCCGTTTTTGCCCTTTTCTTCAAAGCCTATCATTCCTTCACAAATTCCTCTGACTACAAATTCTTTTCCATCTGGAAAAACTACTGCTATTGCAGAGACGAATCTTGCACTTCTTTTACTCATTGGTACATTTTGCATAGCTTTTAATAGCTTTTCTCTATTTTCTTCATCTGTAGCATGCTCTCCTGCATATCTAGCTGAATGAACACCTGGTTTTTTGCCTAATGCATCTACCTCCAAACCAGAATCATCTGCTATAGCTATAAGTTTAGTTTTTCTAGCTATTGTTCTAGCTTTTATCAATGCATTATGCTCAAATGTTTTTCCATCCTCTATTATTTCTATACCTGCTAAATCAACATCTTTTAGAGAATATACAGTATATTCAAAGTCCTTTAAGATTTCACCTATTTCTTCTAGCTTATGAGCATTATTAGTAGCAATAACTACTTCATTGCCATAGTCCATACCTAATATCTCATCTGCTATTTCACCTAAAACATCTCTTTGATGTCTTATTAGTTCTTTATTCCCTTTTTCTCCTAACTCTAACAATAAATTTAAATCTTTTCTTGAAAAAGGTTTCTCTTCACCAGTTCCCTGTACTTCTACAAACTCACACTTATCAGTCATTATTATATTCATATCTACTTGTGCTTTAGAATCTTCTTCGTAACATAAATCTAGCATATGGGTTTCATTTACTATTCCAACACTAATTGCAGATACAAAATTTGTTATTGGCATTTCTTTTAATGCTTTTGTTTTATATAATTTATAGATTGCTTCTGCAACTGCTACAAACGCCCCCGTTATAGATGCAGTTCTAGTTCCACCATCAGCTTGAATCACATCACAATCTACCCAAATAGTTCTTTCTCCTAATTTATTTAAGTCTATAACAGACCTTATTGCTCTTCCTATTAACCTCTGTATTTCTTGAGTTCTTCCGTCGATTTTTCCTCTAGATGCGTCCCTTATTTTTCTCTGTTGAGTTGCCCTTGGTAACATTGAATATTCAGCATTTATCCACCCAGTACCACTATTTCTCAAAAAAGGAGGTACTTTTTCTTCCACTGATGCAGTACATATAACCTTTGTCTCTCCCATTTCTATAAGAACAGAACCTTCTGCATACTTTGTATAATTTCTAGTAATCTTTACAGGTCTTATCTGTTCATTAGTTCTATCATAACTTCTGGTCATTTTTTATATCCTTTCTTAATCCTTATATATTTTATAAATTTATTTTTATAAGTTTTAATTTTATTAATCTTATATAATGTCATTTTTCATAATTCGATAGCTTACTGAACTATTCTATCATTAATTATAGTAGTTTTCTACTAAATTAAATGACTTTTTAACCCTCTAATACAGCTTTTACTTCATCTTTCGATGATAAAGTTAATAATTCTAAAAATCTCTCTTCATCTATAACTTTAATTCCTAAATCATTTGCTTTTGTAAGTTTAGAGCCAGCTTCTTCTCCAGCTAAAACAAAAGTTGTCGATTTACTTACACTAGATGTAGCTTTGCCGCCTCTTTTTTCTATCATATCTTTTGCATCATTTCTTTTTAATGTAGGAAGTGTACCAGTCAATACTATTTTCATTCCTTCAAATATTCTTTCTACTGTTTCACCTGTATTCTCTAATGATTTTGTATTTACTCCTACACTTTTTAATTTTTCTATGACATTTATGTTTTTATCTTCCTTAAAAAACTCAATAACACTATTTGCCATTATACCACCAAATTCCTCTAAGTCTTCTAATTGCTCACTTGTTGCAGAAATCACATCATCTAAATCTTTAAATTTTGAGGCAAGTATCTTAGCTGCCTTAACACCTATAAATTTAATTCCTAAACCATTTATAAGTCTCCATAAATCATTTTCTTTTGACTTTTCTATTGAATTTATTAAATTATCAGCAGATTTTTCACCCATTCTTTCTAAATCAACTACATCTTCCTTTTTTATATAATATAAATCAGACACATCTTGAATTATTTTTTCATTTAACAACAATGTAATTATAGATTCTCCTAAACCATCTATATTCATTGCATCTCTTGATACAAAATGTATAATTCCCCTTCTTATTTGAGCTGGGCAAGACATATTTATACACTTTACAGCAGCTTCTCCTTCTAATCTTACTGTTGGTTCTGAACAAACAGGACATTTTTCTGGCATTTCAAAATCTACTTCATCTCCAGTACGAGCTTCTTTTATAACTTCTAAAACTTGAGGTATTATATCTCCTGCTTTTTGAACCAATACTGTATCATTTATTTTTATGTCCTTTTCTTTTATATAGTCTTCATTATGAAGTGTTGCTCTACTTACAGTAGTACCAGCAAGCCTAACTGGTTCAAGTACTGCTGATGGCGTTATTGTACCAGTTCTGCCAACCTCTACTATTATATCTACTATTTTAGTTTTTTTCTTTTCTGCTGGAAATTTATATGCAATTGCCCATCTTGGACTCTTTGCAGTATATCCCATCTCTTCCCTTTGTTTTATATTATTTACTTTTATTACCATTCCATCTATCTCGTATTCTAAATTACCTCTATTTTCTGTCCAATGTTCAATATGTTCAATAACTTCATCTATATTTTTACAAACTTTATAACTTTGACTTACTGAAAAGCCTAGTTTTTCTAAATATTCTAAGGATTCACTATGACTCTCTAAAGTATAATCTTCTATATTTTCCATATTAAATACAAATATATCTAATGGTCTCTTTGCAGTTAATTTTGAGTCTAATTGTCTTAATGAACCTGCTGCAAGATTTCTTGGATTAGCAAATAGTGGTTGTTCCTGTTCTTCTTGTTGTTCATTTACTTTTCTAAAATTATCTTTTGATATATATACTTCTCCTCTAACTATTAACTCTTTTTTTTCATCTATTTTAAGAGGTATACTTTTTACAGTCATTAAATTTTGAGAAATGTCTTCTCCTACAACTCCATCACCTCTAGTTGCTCCTTTTTCAAATGCTCCATTATTATAAGTAAGACCTACTGAAAGACCATCTATTTTAAATTCAACAACGTATTCAACACTGTCTCCCACATATTCCTGAACTCTCTTATCAAAATCTCTCAAATCTTGCTCTGAAAAAGCATTTGATAAACTTAGCATAGGAGCTTTATGTACAATTTGATTAAATTTATCTAATGGCTTACCTCCTACTCTATTTGTTGGAGAATCAATTCTCTTTAGTTCTGGATTTTGTTCTTCCAAAGATATTAGTTCTTTCATTAGTTTGTCATATTCATAGTCTGATATCTCTGGACTATCTTGGTTATAATACCTTTCATTATGATAGTTTATTTGTTCTATAAGTTTATTAATTTCGTTTTTAACGCTCACTCTTAGCACCTCTTCATATTTTTTAAATTGAATCATTTTAAAATTTCCCTATAATTAATTATTTCCTATTTATATATTTTTTAGTATATCACTTTTTTGACTTTAAATTTATTACAAAAAAAACTCTTATAGTATCTCTAATAATACTAATAAGAGTTTTTTATTTTCATTAAAATTTTTATATATTTAATAACCTCTTGATATATCTACAACATTATCTACAGGTTTATTTTCTATTATATAATGTTTTAAATTATTATAGACCATATTAAATGTTCTCTCTTTATTTTTATCAGATACCCAAGAGTTATGAGGAGTTACTATAACATTTTCACACTCCCATAATTTATTATCTTTACTTAAAGGCTCACTTTCAAATACATCTAACGCTACACCTCTAAACTTTTCTACACAATCTTCTAAATCTTTCTGATTAACTGTGTTTCCTCTACCTACATTAATAAATACAGAACCTTCTTTCATAAGATTAAACATATCTTTATTTACTATTCCATCTGTACTCTTTGTAGAAGGCATTGCTACAACTATTATGTCACATTCCTTAAATACAACATCCATATCTTCAGTAGAAAAACACTTGTCAAAGTATTTTTTATTGCTTCCATCAGTATTGACTCCCCATATTTCTACCCCAAAAGTTTTTAACCTTTTGGCTGCTTCTGATGAGATAGTTCCTGTACCAAGAAATCCAACCCTTTGACCATATAATTCTGATACAGAAAAATCCATTTTCCACTCTTTATTTTGCTGTTGTTTAAAAAATTTTGCACTATTTTTATAAATTTCTAAAATATACATAACAATGCTTTCACCAATAGGTATACTATACCCACCCCTATTGTTGGCTATCTTGATATCTCTTTTTAACACATCTTCTTTTGGAATTTGGTCTATACCTACACTTGTTGTTTGTATATATTTTAAATTTTCCATTTTAGAAATATCTAACCTGTCAAAAGGATTATATGTAACTAACACATCTGCAGTGTTTACATCTTCATTATTTTCTATATTATCTTCAGAGTAATGTATAACATCATATCCTAATTCATTTATTTTTTTGAATTTTTCTTCTCCATAATTTATTGTAAATAATACTTTCATTTTACTTTCCTCCATCCACTTGTATTAAGATTTTTATATCTTACAGTATAATATGATACTTAACACATATTAGTTAAATTTATTAGAAGATGGTTCTAAAAACTAATTTACTTATGCTCAATTGTTTTTCCTGAAGACATAGCATTGCGTTCTTGAACTAAATTTTCTATTAAATTATTTAATGTCCAATCAATAGATGTATCAGTTACCATTGCTGTAAAAGGTCTATTTATTCTTACTTTTTTCAATCCTTCTAAAAATGCATTTACTTGTGTACTGGAAATATTATTAAATATTACAGACTTACTTTTAATTCCATTATCACATTCACTTGATATATTTCCATCCAAAATGTCTCTTACTATGTTTTCACCATTTTTATCACTTAAAATGATATGGTCTCTTATTCCAGCAAAATTACTAACATTTTTAATTAATGATAATTCTTTTTTATTAAAATTTACAAACATAATACACTTCCTGCTGTGTATTTTATCTAGATTATTATTATTTATTTTTTCAAATGACATTTTATCCATCCTTTCATTTATCTATATATTTTAATTTACCCTATCTATTTAAAATAATCAATTTTTACAGATAATTTTTATATTAATACCCCAAATTACATATAACTAATTCGACTATCCAAAACTAATATATAAAATTAGAATAATTAGATTAATATTTACAAATTATAATCTAAAGGAGAGATACCATGAAGACACTACTAAACAAAAATTTTAGCATTAAAAACTTTTCATCTGCTTGGATTATAGTACTTGGTTGCATGTTGATACAAGCTATCCCATTTAATCTTGTAGCTACTATACAACCTCAGTTTATAAGTTATGTTGTAGAAGGAGAAGGCTTCAGTTTAGCATCTTTTTCTCTAATATTCACCATTGGTACGATTGCTTCAGCAATTTCATCGCCTTTTATAGGTACATTATTTTCTAAGGTCAATATTAAGACACTATACTTATTAGGTTGTATAATTTCTAGTATTGCCTTTGCTACTTTTTCTATATGTACTGAACTATGGCAATTTTATACTTTATCGTGTATTGTGCAAATTGGCGCTACAATTATATCAGCTATAGGAATACCTGTTTTAATAAGTGCTTGGTTTGATGAAGAAAGTAAAGGAAAAGCTCTAGGCTTTGCTTTTGCTGGTGGTTCTATTGGTAGTATATTTCTACAGCCACTTGTAGTTCATTTATTAGCATCTCAAGGATATAGTCGTTCTTATCTAATATTCGGAATTGCAGCATTAATAATTGGGATACCTATAATATTATTTATACTTAGAATGCCTAAAGATGCTAGTGAGAAAGTAAAGTCTAAAGGTAAAAAAGAGAAAGCATCTAATGCAGTTTCTTCTTCAGTATGGGGTTATACATTAAAAGAAGCCAAGAAAGTTAAATATTTTTGGATTATGGCAATTGGATTTGTATTTGTAGGTATATATGTTTCATCATTATCTGTACAATATCCAACGTATCTTAGAAACTATCTAAATCCAATTTTAATAGGAACAGTAGGGTCCATTTTTGCTTTGTTTGCTCTCATTGGTAATATATTTGGAGGATTATTGTTTGATAAATTTGGTCAGGTAAAACCACTTATTATAGCTTTTATATTGGTCTTTGTGGCTACTTTATCACTACTACTTGTAGATAAATCTTCTACTTTTGCATTTGTATTTGCTACCTTGAAAGGACTTTCTGTATTTGCTTATATGATTGGTCCTGCTTATTTAACAGGTACTTTCTTTGGTCAAAAGGAGTTTGGTAGTATATATGGAATCGTACAATTAATTTTTGCAGTAGGATTTGCATTAGGTTCAACATTATTTGGGTTACTAGTTGATAACTTTGGATATAGATTTTCTTGGTCTATTATAATTTTATCGGTTGTAATTGCTTATACTCTACTTATTGTAACTTCTATCGGAATGAAAAAAATGAATAAAGAAAGAATCGATAAACTAATGCAATAACTGATTTTTAGATATATAAAGATTATATAAAAAAGATGGAGCTTTTAATGACAAATAGAACTCCATCTTTTTATTAATTATATTATAATATAGCTAACTTTCTTTTATTTTTAACAGTGTTATCTATATCCTCATCTTTAACTATCGTAAATGCTTTTGTTGGACATACATTTACACATGCTGGTCCTTCTGGTGAATCTATGCAAAAATCACATTTGTTTGCTGTCATTCTTTCTCTAAAGCAAAGCTTTCCTTTGTCTACATCTTTTAGTGTAACTATATCTATTGCTCCTATAGGACATGCTAGCATACAAGTCTTGCATCCTATACAATTTTCTTCATTTATTTTTATTGTATTACCTACCCTAACTATACCACCATTTGGACAGGCCTTTGCACAAGGAGCATCTTCACAATGTCTACATTGTATTGGAGCACTAACTTCCTTTGTTTTTATTACAGAAAGCTTGGGGTTAAAGTTTATTTCATCTGGACTTTTGTAAAAAATATCTTCATCTGAATGTGCAACTACACACCCTATCATACAAGTTCTACATCCTATGCACTTATCAGGGTCTGCTATAACAAAATAATTCATTATTTAGCCACTTCCTTTCCTATACAATACGTAGTGTGTAATAAATGATGAGATTTTTCTCCTAATGGTTCTACTAGATATTCATCATATAATTTTTTAATGTCAGGATTTTCATGAGATTTTCTAATTGCCAAGTGTTCGTCATGCACATATGTTGCTTTTGTTCTATTTTCATAGGCTAAGTCTTTATATTCCTCTAGTAAAATTTTGGGCTGACCTCCACCACTTACACATCCAACAGGACAAGTCATAACCTCTATAAAGTCTATATCCAACTTTCCTTTTTCCAAAGCTTCAAGTACTGGTATTACATTTTCCAATCCACTTACTACGCCAACTCTTAAGTCTAAATCCCCTACCTTAATAGTTGATTTTCTAAAACCATTTTCTCCTCTTACCTGTTTTACTTCTACATTAGGTATGCTTTCTCCAGTTATAAGCTCATAACCTGTTCTTATAGCAGCTTCCATAACTCCACCAGTAACACCAAATATAGTTCCAGCTCCACTATAACTACCTAAAGGGCTGTCAAACTTTTCTTCTCTTAAACTTTTAAAATCAATTCCCATATCTTTTATTAGGTAAGCTAGCTCTCTAGTAGTTAACACTACATCTACATCTCTATGTCCACTAGAATCCATCTCTTCTCTATCACATTCATACTTTTTACATGTACATGGCATTATAGAAACACTAAATATTTTAGATGCGTCCACATTATTTATCTCTGCGCCATATGTCTTAAATATTGCACCACCCATCTGTTGAGGTGATTTACAAGAAGATAAGTGATTAGTTAGTTTAGGATAATTTTTTTCCATAAATTTAACCCAAGCTGGACAACAAGATGTAAACATTGGAAGAGTTCCACCTTCTGTAACTCTCTTAATTAACTCACTACCTTCTTCCATTATAGTTAAATCCGCTGCGAAATTAGTATCATAAACTCTATCAAAATTTAATGCTCTAAGTGCTGCTGCCATTTTTCCAGCACCTAAATATCCTAGATAGTATCCAAAATCCTCTCCTAAAGCTACTCTAACTGCTGGTGCACATTGAACCATTGTAAATATATCTGGGTCACTTAAAGCTTTTTTTACCCTATCTACATCACATACATTATGCGCTGCGAATATAGGTTCATTTATTGATTCTGGTATTTTTCTTTCTTGTTTTTTATCTTTCAAAAACTCAAAGCCTTCATCTATAACTGAAGCATAAGATTTACAAGTTTGAACACATTGACCACACATAACACATCTATCTAAATTTATCTCTTGTGGTTTTCCTTCTTCCCCCTCAATAGCATTTACTGGACATACCTTTGAACATTCTCTGCATCCAGTACATAAATCTTTATCTATATTTATTATCATAAACGTCACCCCTTTATCCTTTATTTATTTGTCAACAATAAGCTAAGTGCAGCTTGTCTATTCTTAGCTTTTTTGTCATCTATTGGAGTAACAAGTTTTAATGCATCTTGAGGACATGCGCTTATACAAGCTATTTTTTCGTTGTCTTTACATAAATCACACTTATATGCTATTTTTTTATTTTCTTCCAAAATTACTTGTTCTACTTCTTTCCCATCTTTATATTGTGGAAGTAAATCTATAGCTCCAAAAGGACATGCTAGGAGACAAGTTTTACACCCTATACATTTTTCTTCATTAACAAACATTACATTGTTCTCTTTGTTTATAGCTTTTTGTGGACATGAATTTAGACAAGGAGCATCTTCACAGTGTCTACATTGTATTGGCATACAGAAAGTATCACCTTTTACTAAATACAGTCTAGGTATAACTGGTATGTCAACCGTCCCAACCGTATACCCTACATTATTATGTTGGTTATGCATCGTAAAACAAGCTACTTCACAAGATCTGCAACCAGTACATTTACTTGGGTCTGCTATTACAAAAGAGCCTATTTTATTATTCATATTATCCCACCTTTCAATTTGTATATTTCTAAGTCCCTAGTTATTTTTATTATATATATTTATATATTTTAGTGTTTTTTCAATACTTATATTTCGCTTGCATTTTTTACACAAATCATACTTATTGGCATACACTTTGTCGGTATCATCAATTACTACTCCACACATTTCACATCTTGAATATTTTTTTTCTTCTTTATTAGCACACATACGCTTCAGTCTCACTTTTTGATAACTCTCTGTGAATTTGCATAGATATTCATTCGTCTTCCTCTTACAAATCCAATAAGAGTTATATTTAATTTTTTAGAAAGCTCTATCGATAAATTAGTTGGTGCTGATTTTGATATTACAATAGGTATTTGAGTCATAGCTGCCTTTAATATCATCTCTAAAGATATTCTCCCACTTACAACTACAGTCTTATCTTTTAATGATATTTCATTTAAAACACAAAATCCTATTGCTTTATCCATTGCGTTATGCCTTGCTACATCTTCACAGGTCACTATTTTTTTATCATTATCAAATATGGATACACTGTGTACTCCACCCGTATTTTTAAATAAATCTGACGAATTTAAGTTTTTATCCATTATATTGTAAATCACATCATAATTTATTTTTATATCACTCTCTACAGGAGTACATCTTATATAGTCTAGTGAGTTTAAAAATATGATTTGTTTCTCTTCGTCCTCATGTTTCTCTTGAATAGTTACTTTTGTAACACGTTCCTTATCATTTATTCCTATATCTAATATGTCTTTTTTATTTTCTATATATCCCTTTGTTCTCAAAAAACCAACTACAAGCTCTTTTAAATTATATGGTGTACATAAAAATGTATTTATATATTTATCATTCAAAATAAAGCTAAGTGGATATTCTGCAATTATTTCTTCATATTCATTAGATAAATTATATTCATTTATTTTGCTTATTTCTAACTTAAAAGAATTCATGTATTTATAATCAACTAGACTATAACTGTTTTCAAAAACTTCACCTTTACTATTTTCTTGTGACTTAGTCTTTGAGTATATATTCTCCATAAGATATTTGCCTTTCCGCATTTTATAAATCTTTACTCTAATAACTACTAAACATTTGTAGCAGTCATTTTATCTTTAAGACTTTGATATTCTTCTCTTACACATTTCTCTGCTAACTCTTGGTCATCAAGTCTTTCAAGTTTAACAGCACAATATTTGTATTCTGGTGTTTTAGATATAGGGTCTAAATTTGCTATTGTAAGCTCATTGCAAGCTCCAACCCACCACTGATAAGTCATATATGTTGCTCCTTCTTTAACTCTATCAGTTACTGTTGCTCTTGTGATTACACTTCCTCTTCTTGAACTAATTCTAACTAGCTCATCATCTTCAATTCCTAATCTATCTGCATCATTACAATTTATTTGAACACGACCTGGTTCATCTTCTAATGAACTAAGAGTTCTACAATTACCAGTCATAGTTCTTACTGAATAGTGACCAACTTCTCTTACAGTACATAAACTAAATGGATACTCATCATCTTCAACTTCCATAGGAGGTCTCCATTCTGCAGCAAATAAATTACCTCTTCCATTAGGAGTAGAGAATTTTTGTCCTTCATATAGATACATAGTTCCTTTATCTTCCATACTTTCACTCTTACAAGGCCACTGAACAGAACCTTGAGCCTCTATTTTTTCATAAGTAGCACCTAAGAAATTTGGACACAACGCTCTAAGTTCATCCCATATTTCTTTAGTATTTTTATAGTTCATAGGATATCCCATTGCTGTAGAAATTTCACTTATAATTTTCCAGTCTGGTTTTACATCTCCTTGTGGCTCTATAGCTTTTCTCATCAACTGGAATCCTCTATCTGCACATGTATATACTCCATCATGTTCGCCCCAAGAAGTAGCTGGAAGTATAACATCAGCATGAAGCGCTGTCTTATTCATAAATATATCTTGAACAATAACAAACTCTAACTCATCTAAAGCCTCTCTAACTTCTGATGCATCTGGGTCACTTTGTACTGGGTCTTCCCCAAATATATAATAAGCTTTAAGTTTCTTTTCTTTTAACACTAAATTTGGAAATTGAGTTAAACTATATCCATTATTAGGAGATAACTTTACTCCCCAAGCATCTTCAAATTTTTCTCTTATCTTATCATCAGTTACATTTTGATAGCCAGGATATACATTAGGAAGAGCTCCCATATCACAAGCTCCTTGAACATTATTTTGTCCACGTACAGGTCCTATTCCAACGCTTTCTCTACCAAAATTGCCTGTAAGTAGAGCAATCGATGCAAGACCTTTAACTACATCAACAGCTTGACCAAATTGACAGACACCCATTCCATAAAGTATCATGGCCTTCTTACCTTTTGCATATTCTCTCATAGATCTTCTTATAAGTTCTTCTGGAATTCCTGTCATTTTCTCAGCATATTTAGCTGTATATGGTTTAACAATTTCTTTATACTCATCAAATCCTTGTGTATGATTTTGAACAAAGTCTTTATTGTAAAGACCTTCTTCTATTAAAACATTTCCAAAAGCATTTACTAAAACCATATTTGTTCCACCCTTTATAGGTAGATGTATATCAGCAATTCTTGCAGACTCAGTTAATCTAGGGTCAGTAACAATTAACTTAGCTCCATTTTTCTTAGCTTTAATTATTCTATTTGCAACTATTGGATGTGAATCTGCTCCATTATATCCAAATATAAATAAAACATCTGCGTTTTCTATTTCTGGTATAGAATTAGACATTGCACCACTACCTAATGAGTAAGCCAGACCGGCTACAGATGGTGCATGTCAGACACGAGCACAATGGTCAACATTATTAGTTCCTATTGTAGCTCTCATAAATTTTTGCATTATATAGTTTGCTTCATTGCCAGGTCCTCTTGCAGAACCTGTCCCCATAATAGAATCAGGACCATATTTTTCTTTAATTTCGTTTAATCTTGAAGCTGTATAACTTATAGCTTCATCCCATTCAACCTCTTCTAACACACCTTGCTTTCTTATCATTGGTTTTTTTAGTCTAGGTGTTAAAATTTTAGGGTCATTTAGAAAATCCCATCCATAACGACCTTTTAAACATAAACTTCCTTGATTTGTTCTACCATCAGCCGGCTCTGCTCTTAATATCTTGTTATCTTTTACTACTAGATATAATTGGCATCCAGCTCCACAGTATGGACAAACTGTTAAAATTTTCTTCTCCATACATTTCCCCCCTTAGATTTATCCCCTGATGAGTAAAATTTACCTTAAAGATAATGAAGTACTTTTATAATATGCAAAATTTACAAATATTTTGCAATATTATCTATTAAATTCAACAATTTTCTCACAATTCCTTTTAAATTTCAAAAAAAATATGTCATAATAATCCTTATATTTCAATCATTTAATTAAAATATTATAGTTCTTATGACATATTTTTTACTATATGCTTATTTAGATTTATCTAATTTTCACTTAAAACGGCATTTCTACCAATTCTATTTTTCATTCTATAGTGAGTGATTACAGTAAAGATACCACTTCCAATCAGAATCAAATAATACATAAATCCACCATATAAAAATACTGCATAACCCATTAGAGGTTGAGGGAATACTGATTTAAATATAGTGAAAAATGCTAATTCATTAGCTCCTACATTACCAGGTGTTGGTATTGGTGATATTGCCATATATAAAAATGCTTGTAATGTTAATATATATATGTAGCTATAACCTTGTAGGTTAAATGCTTTATATATCCAAAATGAAACACTAAAGTAAGCAGTTAATTGAATAAAAGTTACTATTATAGTTGAAATCAATACTTTTTTATTCTTGGCAAAAAAACTTATTGCCTTACTATAATCATCTATAAAATTTTCTATAGATTCAGTTTTATTATCTAAAAATTTTAAAATTTTAAATTTTGATAAATACTTTATAGAAACTCGCATAAAGTATTTTATTTTTCGAGGATTTAAAATAACTAATATTATCATAATTAAGACAAATGAATTAATAGCTATCCCTAAAAACACCAAAGGCATAATCATTTTCATTTGTTTTTCTAACATGGCAAAATTCATTAACACAAGTATTGTACAATAAAAAGTAACTACTATTTGAAAAATGATAGACTTATTAGTTACAACCGCACTTGCCTTACTAAGTGGCATTTTACATTTTTTAAGTACATATATCTGTACTGGTTGGCTTCCTGAAGCAAAAGGAGTTATTAGATTATAATAAAATCCCATAATAGCTAGCTTGAAACCAATAAATCTAATATTGACTTTGTGAGTACTTTCTATAATTATCTTCATTACTACTCCTTCAAGCATTATGTGACACATTATTGCCAAAGCCCCTATGAATAAAAACTTTTTATCTACCATAGTTATAACATTTGATAACATCTTAATATCTAATGTTTTAAATACCAAGTAAATTGTTATACCTATTAGTAAAAATAAAAATGTATACTGTAGTAAACTCTTTCTAATATTTTTTAGTTTATCCATTAGAAAAACCATCCTTTGCTCAAGATTTATATTAAACACCATATTATTAGTATACACTACGAATATTAATATTTTATAACAAAATACCTTACAGTTTTGTCACATACAAAAAATATTAACCTATAAATTAAATTTTAATATATAGATTAATATTTTACAAACATTTTGTAGATATATACAATATTCACTCTAAATATCTATTTATTACACCCACTTATATCCTATCCCCCATACAGTCTCTATTGTATAAATATCATAAGATTTCAACTTGCTTCGTATATTTTTTATGTGTTCTGTGATAACACTTATATCACTTTCTCCATAAAATCCATATACATGCTCATATATTCTTTCTTTTGAAAAGACTTGTCCCTTATTTTTTGCTAGAAATTCACATATTAGGTACTCACTCTTAGTAAAATTTATCTTATTATTATCAACAGAAATTTCTTTTCCCAAAAAATCAAATTGAACATTTGATATAGTTAATGAATTTTTTTTCTCTCTATTTTCTCTTCTTAAATGAGCATTTATTCTGGCTCTTAGCTCACCTGCACCAAAAGGCTTTGTAATATAATCATCTGCACCTATACCAAGACCATACATAACATCACTTTCCATATTTTTAGCTGTCAAAAACAATATTGGGCAATCAACTTTATTTCTTATACTTTTACATACTTCAAAACCATCCATTTTAGGCATCATTACATCTAATATTATTAGATTAAAAGGATTATAATCAACATCAAGAATATTTTCCACATCGCTAATTACCTTTACTTCATGCCCATCTCTTTTTAATATATTTTCAATTAACTTTAACATATCTAATTCATCATCTACTACTAGTATCTTAGACATACTAACACCTCCATTACATATTTAATGACACTTTAATTTATATATTTAATTATATCTTTATAAATTTATATAAAATCTCATACTATTATAACTTACAATGATTAATTAATATTTTATAACAAAATCATTTTAACACCTTAGACATAAAAATTTTATATTTTAAACACTTAATATTTATTTTACATAGATTTGTTT
>NZ_JAGWCS010000050.1:0-27344 GCF_020657705.1 Clostridioides sp. ZZV15-6598
ATAATACATTAGTTCTTCTATAGTAGGATTTTTAACTTTATGCTTATCAATTTCTATCAATAAGCTTTTTACTTTTAAGTTATCTCCAACTTTTAGTAGTGCTTCACTATAATATTTATACTCTTTTACACCAACTATATTTTCTTTAATCTCTTCTAATTCTGCTTTATTTGCCCTAATTATTTTATACTCCTGCTCTATCATATCTTTCTTTATTGTAAAAATCTGATTTCCTTTATTTATAAAAATAAGATAATCAGCAATCCTAATTAGATTATCTGTATTATGAGTTGAAATTATTACACTACTACTTCCATTTTTCACAAAATCTTTTAGATACTGCATTATTTCTTTTCTTACAATTGGGTCTATTCCAGCAGTTGGTTCATCCAAAATAAGTAGTTTAGCATTATGGCTAAGTGCATTTGCTAGCATAAGCTTCTCAGATTGTCCTTTGGATAAATTCTTAATATGTATATTTTCTTCTATTTCAAATTTTTCAAGATACTCATCAAATCTTTCTCTATCAAAATTACTATAAAATAAAGATACTATTCTTCTAAACTCTTTCACCTTTAAATGTGGATAAAATTGTAAAGAATCATATACAAAACCAATATTGTTTTTAAAACTCACTGGAGAATTGTCAATTGTTTCATTACAAAGTTCAATTTCACCCTCATCAGCATCAATAATACCCATTATAATTTTTATTAAAGTTGTCTTTCCAGAACCATTTGGTCCTATAACTCCAATAATATCTCCTTCTTTTAATTCCAAGTTTATATTATTTAATTTAAATTTGCCTAATTTTTTTGTAATATTCTTTACCTTAAACACGTCTTCACCTCTTATGTAATTTTTTATACCCCCTATACATATTTTAACACATTCACAACAAGCTAGGACATTTATAAATTTATAAATTAAGAATTATAAAACTATGTTATAATACAAAGTATGAAGAGGTGAATATATGAAAAGAATTATAACTATAAATGCAAACCAATTAAATAAGTCCCTTGAGACTAAAGAACTCTTAACTAGAAAACTTGTCAATGCTGGCTTTGAGGTGTATTCAGATATTTATCCAGATACAGAACTTATTATATCAATTGGCGGTGATGGCTCTTTTTTAAGAACAGTTAGAGATTTCGATTTTCCTGAAATTCCCATAATGGGTATAAATACAGGACATCTGGGATTTTTTCCTGATATTTTACCAGATAAGATTGATAGCTTTATTGAAGCTTATATAAAAAAAGATTATATTATTCAAGAAATGTCACTTCTTAATGCTGAGGTATATACAACTACTAGTGGCTCTAACATGCTTGCTGTAAATGAAGTTGTTATAAGAGGAGACAAGTCTAGAACTATACATCTTAATCTAAGCCTTGATGATAAACATATACAAAATTTTAGTGGAGATGGTATGATTATTTCTACTTCCACAGGTTCAACCGCCTACAACTATTCTGCTGGCGGTAGTATTGTTGATATAAAACTTGAACTTATGCAGATTACACCTTTACATCCAATAAACACTAATGCATATAGATGTTTTACATCAAGTATAATATGTTCAAATGAATCTGTTATAAAGATTGCACCAGAGTACAGATTTGAAGATTCATTATTGATTGTTGTTGATGGTGTTGAGCACAGATTTAGACAAATTGAAAATATAAAAGTTAGCATGTCTGACGCAAAAATAAAATTACTTAGGATGTCAAATTACGAGTTTTGGCATAGAGTATCTGAAAAATTTTTATAGACTGCACTTAGGAGGATTTTAATATGAAAATAGGAATAATGAGTGATACTCATGGTAGTTTACTTTACTTTGAAAAAGCATTAAATGTATTATCTGATTGTGATATTCTCTTACATGGAGGAGATGTCTTATATCATGGCCCTAGAAATGATATTCCAGAAGGATATAATCCTAAAAAATTTATAGAAGTGTTAAACAAATTAGAAAATATTATAATTGTTAAAGGGAACTGTGATGCAGATGTTGACCAGATGGTAATAGAACATCCTATTCAAAGTCCTTATGTCATGAGCCAATTTGGAGAAATTAGGATTATATTAAATCATGGTTATACAGAAACAGAAGAAGAGATTATTGATAAATCAAAGAAAATGGGTGCTGACATATTAGTTTTAGGACATACTCATGTAAAGAAACTATATATGGATGATAATTTAATAGTTATAAATCCAGGAAGTACTTCTATCCCTAAAGATGGAAGCCATTCTGTAGCAATTATAGATATTATAAAAACTGATGATGAAGATGAGCTTGAACTTGATATCAATTTAATCGATATTAATACTGGAAATATAATCAATATTAACTAAATGTAGTATGCCATAAGAATGTATGAAAAACATTAAAGGTTAATACTTAAAACATATAGAGTAAATTTAATTGAAAAAGTAAAATATATTATAGATAGACACTTCACATTGAAGTGTCTTTTCTATATCATTAGAAAACTGTATAATCTACTATATAGTAAAGTATCTATTCACACAAAAACAAGTAAACTAAGCTGTTTGCAACTTAATTAGAATTTCAAATACATCAATTCAAACTTCTAATTAAACATAACTTAGTTTACTTGTATTTATTATATAATATTACTAATTATTGAACTATTGTAATCCTAATGCTTCTGTATAAGGATTACTATTTTTTCCTCCACCAACTTGTACAAATTTATCTGCTTTTACTTTCTTTATAAAACTTTGTTGTCCATTACCTAGACTTCCACTTGCAAGGATGACAGGTGACTTTGTCTTTGCTGCCAATACGCCAGCAGCAAGTCCGTCAACTAAATCGGCTTCTCTACCACTTCCATCCTTTGCAAAATACATATTACTAACCTTACTTAATTTTCCATAAAATTTTTCTAAAACTTTAGCATTTGTGTCTTTTCTATCTGTTCCAGCTAGCCTTTCTGAATTTACTAGTTGTCCCTCAAGTTTTTTGCTTATGTTATATTCTCCACCTATTATGTATGTCTCATTTGAATTTTGTGTTATAAAACTTTTAGCCTCACTTCTTATACTATCTTTACTTGTATATATTATAGCCATATTATCACTTGCAGCTGGACTTGATATAGAAGTTGCATCTGCTAGGCCATTATAACCATTAACTACTGCTATTTTTGAAACACCTAAATCTCCTGTATCATCCAATTGTTTAGTAAGAAGCAAAGAAGTTTCTTCTCTGTCTGCTCCTCCAATTCTACTTACTAAAACACCTGTATCTTCAAGATATTTTTTTACACTTGATGAAATTGCCCCTTCACTTCCAATTAAAATAATTTCTTCAGGATTAAGTCTTGTTATCTCATCTGCTACATTTTCTGGTACATTATTTTTATTAGTAAGTAGTATTGGCGCATCCAATTTGCTTGCTAAAGGAGTTGAAGCTAGCGCATCTGGTAATGAATTTGAATTTACTAGAAAAACCCTCTCTGAACCATTATTCCATCCACTTTGAGATATTTTTATAGCTGTATCAAATCTATCTTCCCCAATTAACTTTTCTCCCTTTGGAGATTTTCTATTTTGAATATAACTATTCATATGTGTCTGTGGATTTTGATTCTTGCTAGTTGTATCTGCATATACACAGCTAGGCATTACAAGCCCTAATACAAGTGTAAATACCATTATTTTTTTAGATTTAATTTTCAATATAATTCCCCCTTATTTAAAATATTAATACTTATGGTTACTCTGTAATATTTATTTATACCCCAAAGTAAATATAATTATCTTTTACCAAAATAATTATAAAAATAGCTATATCATCTTAAATACAAAACAAACTTACAATCAGTTTGTTTTATAAAGAATGATATAGCTATTATAACTTTAAACTCTTAATTTTTGAATACTTTTAACTAAACTCTTTCAGCATATTTTTCAGCTATTTTTATAACTAATTTAGTAGCTTTCTCCATAGAACTAACTGGGATACATTCATTTTTACCATGGAAGTTTAATCCTCCAGTAAATATATTTGGACAAGGTAGTCCTTCAAATGATAGTCTTGCACCATCAGTACCACCTCTTACAGGAACTAAACGTGGCTGTATACCTACTTCTTCCATTGCCTCTTTGGCTATATCAACGATGAACATAACTGGTTCAATCTTTTCTTTCATATTATAATAAGAATCTTTTAAGTCTAATTCTACTCTATTATCATATTTCTTATTTATTTTTTCTATATTTTCTACCATTATAGATTTTCTTTGTTCAAATTTTTCTCTACAATGGTCTCTAATAATATAAGCCATACTTACAGTTTCAACATTTCCATTTATAGTATTTAAATGCCAAAATCCTTCATAACCTTCTGTTGTTTCTGGTCTTTCATCTGCTGGGAACATTTCTGATATTTCAGCAGCTATATGTATAGCATTGACCATTTTATTTTTAGCTGAACCTGGATGAACGTTTCTACCATGTATAGTAATAGTTGCATTTGCAGCATTAAAGTTTTCACATTCAAGTTCTCCAACTACTCCTCCATCTAAAGTATATGCATATTTTGCTCCAAATTTTTCAACATCAAATAGATTTGCACCTCTTCCAATTTCCTCATCAGGTGTAAATCCTATTTTTATATCTCCATGCTTAATTTCTGGGTGATTGATTAAATATTCTATTGCAGTTACTATCTCAGCTATTCCAGCTTTATCATCAGAACCAAGTAAAGTTGTTCCATCAGTAACTATTAAATCATCTCCTTTAAATTCTACTAATTCTGGAGAATCTTTTATATATGTAACAACATTTAATTCTTCATTTAAAACTATATCTTTTCCATCATAATTTTTTATTATCCTTGGTTTAATATCTTTTCCACTTATATCTTCAATTGTATCCAAGTGTGATATAAATCCTATAGTATCTACACCTTCAACATTTCCTTTTAAAGTAGCCATTACGTAACTGTTTTCATCTAAATTTACTTCATCAATACCAATTGATTTTAACTCTTCAACTATATACTCAGCTAAAACTCTTTGACCTTCTGAAGATGGACAATTTTCACATTGAGAATTCGATGTTGTATCAAATGATACATATTTTAAAAATCTTTCTACTACTTTTTGTTTCATGCATATACCTTCTTTCTTACAATATTAATGGAATTTTTATTTATTAGTGAATAAAATTTTACTACAAAAATATCTTAATTATTTATAGTTAAAAGATATCCACCTTCTTAAGTATATCATGCATACATACCAAACCCAAACAAAAAATTACTCCTATTATTCCCTTTACCTGAATTCCAATAAAAATTGCAGCCAGTGTTGCTAATGGATTTAGCCCAACATTTACTGATACTAATTTAGGTTCAAGTATTTCTCTTATTAGAGATAAAACAAAAAATATTATAAGCATGCTTACAGCTATAAAATAATTTTTTATAAGAAAATAATACACGATTATTGGAAGGTATATTGTTATTATTCCTAAAAATGGAATTAAGTCCATTAAAGCTCCTACAAAAGCTACTATCAGTCCATATTTCAATCCAAATATAGCAAAACTTCCCCATATCGCAAAAAAAGTTATAGCCATAAGTATTGTATAAGCTCTTATATATCCTACAAGAGAAAGACCTGCTTCCTTCTTTACATTCTTTACCTTTTTTCTGACATCAACAGTAAACATATTATAAAAATTATTTTCAATTTTATCTAAATCTTTTGCTATAAAATATGTAGCAATAAACAAAGTAATTATAAATATTATAATATATGGAATAGAGGTAGCCAGTCCAAGTATACTTGTAAGGAGATTCTTTGTAATGTGCATTACCTCATTACTAAACTTACTTACTAATTGTTCTATATCAAAATTAGCTATTTCTTGAAATGATTTCATATAGGCATTTATTTTATTTAAAAAATACATAATTGTATTGCTTATATCTTCAGGGTTGGCAGATATATTATTTAAAAATCTCATTAATTCTTTAACTGAATTTATTACGATTATTGTAGTAACTGTACTTACTACTGCTACTGCAAGAAAACTCAAAACTAATGTGGATACACCCTTATTGATGTTAAACTTATTTTCTAATTTTTGTGATATAGGATTAATCATAAGAGCTATTATTCCACCTAAAAAAAATGGAGCTATGTATGGAAACGCTTTATAAATAAAAATAAACAACAATGTGTATATGCAAAAAAAGATAGTGTTATTTTTTAATTTGTATAAAAAATCATTTTCTAATATGTTCATCTTAAAAATCTCCTTCCTTCTAATTTATATTTCTATTTTGTCCATTTCATACTAGTTTTATTTGAATATAAAATAAAAATAAGTGCATTAAATATAGAATTTAAATTCTACATTCAATGCACTTATAATAAATTTAAGAACATTATTACATTATGTATATATTCTTATTTTTTTGATTCTATTTTTTTCTATGCTTTCTATACAAAATCTTATATTATCAACTTCAATTACTTCATTTTCTTCTGGCAATCTGCTTAAATGTCCAATTATAAACCCACCTATAGAATCAAATTCTTCAGATTCTAAGTTTACACCTATAAGTTCATTAACATCACCAATTTTAGTACTTCCATCTACAATATACTCATCTTCTTTTATAACTTGTATTTCATCTTCTTCTTCATCATATTCGTCTTCTATATCACCAACAATTACTTCTACTAAATCTTCTATAGTCAAAAGACCAGATGTTCCACCATACTCATCTACAACTATAGCCATTTGACTTTTTTCAAGTTTCATCTCTTCAAGAAGCTGTGTTATCTTTTTAAACTCATATGTGAAAAATGGTTCTCTCATATAATTTTTAATATCAAATAACTCTATTTCCTCATCTGATAAAAATATAATATCTTTTATATTAAGTATTCCTACAATATCATCTATAGTTTCTTCATATACAGGCATTCTACTTAGTTTTTCTTCTTTAAATACTTGTATGATTTCATCGTAACTATCTTCCATATCTATAGCTACCATATCTATTCTCTGTATCATTGCATTTTTGGCTTGCATATCTCCAAATTCAAATACATTATTTATGATTTCTCTTTCTTCCATTTCAAGGACGCCTTCTTCATGACTTACATTTACCATAGTTTTTAACTCTTCTTCAGTTATAAATGACTTGGCTCCTTTATGTGTTATCCCAAACAATTTAAATATAACATTCGTAATTATATTAAATACCCATACTACTGGTCTCAATACAAATATAATTACTCTTATAGGCTTAGATACTAAAAGAGAAACCTTTTCTGAGTTACTTGCTGCTATTGTCTTTGGAGTAATTTCACCAAATATTAACACTAGTACTGTCATAACAGCTGTAGCAAGTGCTACTCCTTTTTCTCCCATCAACCCTATAAACAGTGACGTTGATATGGATGTTGCTGCTATATTTACAACATTGTTTCCAACTAATATAGAACTTAAAAGTTTATTTGGGTTTTCTATTAATGAACTTACTAACTTAGCTCCTTTGACTCCTTCATCTTGCATATATCTAATTCTGATTTTACTTAAAGACATTAAAGCTGTCTCCGATGCTGAGAAAAATGCAGACCCCATAAGTAATACTACTAAAATTATAATCTGGACCAAACTATCGGGCGATTCCAACACTTACCACACTCCTACTTACTTGTTTTTTTATATTGATATTAATTATAAATAAATTTAATATTAGTTTTAATTATATCACAATTATATATTTTTTGGAAATGTTAGATAATATATTCAATTAACATATTGTTTCTAACTGTATTCAATTTTTACTTTCGAACCTACTCCAGCTTCACTAGATGAAACCAATAACTTAACAGGAACTCTATTTTTAAGTTCTTCGACATGACTTATTATACCCACACTTAGATTATTACTATGCAATCTTTCCAATGATTCTATAACAATCTCCAAAAGTTCACTATCCAATGAACCAAATCCTTCATCTAAGAAGAAGAATTCCAGCGGTGCACTTCCTTTTAATTGTATTTGAGATGAAAGAGCAAGTGCTAATGATAGTGAAGTTAAAAATGTCTCTCCTCCAGATAGAGTATCAATACTTCTTCTTTCTCCACCATTAAAATTATCTCTCATTACAAAATTGAGTGTTGAGTCAATTTCAAGTGCATATCTTCCTTTAGTTATTCCTTCTAATCTTTTTGATGCTTCTAAAGCTATATACTTTAGCTGATTTGTAGAGACGTATTCTACAAATTTATTTCCTTGTATACATTTATCTAATTCTTCTAACAAATCTACTTTATGTTCAACTAATCTAAGTTCCTTATTAAAATCATTTATCTTATCTAAAGAATCTTTTAATGTTAGCAACTTGTTTTGATTAGCTCCAATATCTTTGGATATATTTCCTATTTCTACTTTCATATTATAAATATTATCTTTTAATTGTTCAAAGTATTCTTTTTTAATAATTCTTCCATTTAACTTTTCTTTTGATGATTTTATTTTAAACGATAATAACTTTTGTTCTTCTTCATATTCCAATATTTCTTCAATCAATTTTTTTACTTCTTCACCTTCTAATAAAGCTCTTTTTACTGCATATATACTTTCAAACTTATTTTCTGATAGCAGTTTATTTAATATTATTTTTTGCTCTTTATATTGTTCTTTAGCAGTTTTAAGTCTTCCATCTATATTGTGCTTCTCAGCAAGATTTTTTTCATATTCTATCCTCTGTTCTTCTAGCTTTACTTTACTAGACTCCTCTTGTTCTAGTATCTTGCATATACGTTCTTCAACATTATGTAAAAGATTTTTAGCTAAATCACCTTTTGTTATATTAATTACTTCTTTATATTTGCTTTCTCTATGCACTTTTTTTTCTACATATAACTCTCTAGCTTTTATTAACTCTAGCTCTATTTCATGTAACTTACTTTCTTGTTCTCTTATTTTAATATCTAATAAATCTCTGTTTTTTAATAAGTTTGAATATCCTGTATTTAATAATTCTAATTTTTTTTCATTTTCTCTTATTTCTTCTACTTTAGACGATAGGTTTGAAACTTTAGTAATTGTTTTTAATCCTAAATACTCTTGCTTTAATTTCTTACATTTATGTTCCAGACTTTCAATTTCGATATTTAAATCTTTTATTAATTTCTTATAGTTATTCAAACTTTCATTTATCTTTAATTCTTCTTTTTCAATTCTATTTTTTTCTTCTTTTGCTAATGTTATTTTATTTTCGGTGCTTTCTTTCTCTTTTTCCCACTCTTGAATGTTAGACTTAAGTACAGCTAATTTTCTTTGTTCATCATCAAGTCTTTTAAATAATTGACTGGATGGAATTTCCCCAAGCTTTCCTTTTACATCTTCCAATTCTTTAGTTTTCATTTTTTCTACAGAGACATAACCACTTACTTTGGCATTTAATTCTTCAATATTATGTCTTATGCTTACTTTTTCTTTTTCCAATTTATCTAATTTATCTTTGACAAAAACTATATTTTCATCATAATTAGTTATATTATGATTTTCATGGTGCTTTGAACCACAAACTGGACATGGCACATTTTCTTTTAATTCACGTCTAAGCTCAGAAGCCAAATTCAAGTATTTTAGTTCTTCCAACTCTTTTTCAAGGTCTTCTCTATTTTTTCTATTGTTCTCAAGCTTTTCATTTACTAGATTTAGCTCTCTCTCAATATTAAATTTATTTTCTAAAACTACTTTTAATTCATCTTGTATATTATTTTTCTTAATTTCATTTTCTTTGGTATTATTTGCCTTATTTCTTAATTCAGTTACATATTCAGATTTTAAAAGCAAATCTTCACTTTTACCAGGACATTTTTTAAGAAGAACATCTAAATGAAGAGACAAACTTTCTAGGTTACGGTTGATATCATTTTTATCTCTATCAATATATCTGACTTTTAAATTTATATCTTCTGTATCCTTAGATATTTCTTCTAGTTTATTTATTTTTTGAGTTTTCTCTTCTAGTACTTTATTATAATCTTTCTCATATTCATATGCTAAAAATATTTTTTGTTTTAATTCTGCACTTATATTTACTTTATCTATTTTTCCTTCAACTTCTTTTACAGACTTAATAACTGCTTCTTTTCTAGATTCAGAATCTTTTTTTAGTTTTTCTAGTTCCATTTTGTTCTTACTTAAATCAAGACCATTTTCTTTTAATTCTTTTAATTCCTTATCTAGTAAAACTAATTCTTCTTCTAATTTTATTGCCTGTTGTAACTTTATTTTTTCCTCACTTAACTTAGGAACTTCTTCATTTTTAATTCGACTTATTTTTTCATATCTATGCTTTATAACTTCAAGTTCTTGATTTAAAATCACTAATTTTTTTTCTAAATTATCTACTGTAAAACTATCTTCTTTTATCCTTTTTTCTAAATTTTGAACTGTGCCTATGTATGGGTCCACTTTTCTTGCATTATTATCATTTTCTACAAGATTAGTCTTTTCTTTTATCTCATTACTTTTTAGATTAAGTTCATTTTTTCTAAGCTCATTTTTCTCTAGTTTCAATTGTTCCTCATATATTACTTTACTCTCTTCATAAGATTTTTGAGCTAAATCCAAAATTTTATTTTTCTCTTTTTCTAGTTTTTTTAACTCTACTAGTTCTTGATTGATATTATTATACACTTCTTCTGTTATTCCATCGTATTGACTTAATTTTGACTTTAAGTCTTTTAACTTTTGCAAATGTAAATTTTTTCTCTTTTTTACCTTATCTCCAAGACTTCTTCCATACTTTTCAAGATTGAAAATTCTCTCTAACATGTCTCTTCTATCTGCACGTGATAATCTCAAAAACTCATTAAATTTATCTTGTGGTAAAACTACTGACCTCGTAAAATCGTTCGATGTTAGTCCTACAACTTGAGCCACTTTTTCATTTACTTCAACAACTTTATCAGCTAAAACATTTTTTGTATTATCATTTAACACCTCTACTAATCTAGCACCAGAAGTTTTTGTTCCTGTTTTACTTCTTACAATAGTTCTATCTACAATGTATCTTCTTCTTGTATTTTTGCTTCCTATCTCAAATTCATACGATATAATTGCTTTATCACATACACTGTTTATATATTCTTTTGTATTTCTAGATATATTTCCATACATAGCAATGGTTATGGCATCTAAAATTGTAGATTTACCACTTCCAGTAGTCCCAAATATTCCAAACAAACCTCTTTCAATTAGTTTTTCAAAGTCTATAACTTGTTTATCAATATAACTATTAAGTCCAGTCAGTTCTAATCTAATTGGTCTCATCTGTTGATTCACCTTCTTCACTTATTATATCTAGAAATAAATCCATAAGTTCTCCTTTTGGCTCTACACCTCTACTAAAGGAATAAAATTCTTTGAATAATTCTGCCATAGACTTTTCTTTTATATCTACACTTTCTTGTTCATAACAAGATGTTATTATTGGTTTTATCTCTATTATGTCTTTTAATAATTCTTTCATTTTTTTAATTTCACCTTGAGATATTATCTCATCAGTATTTATTTCAAAGTATGACCAAATATCTCTATCTTGATTTTGCTCACATATATCTAAAGCTTCATCTATACCATTACATTTAAATACTTCTATTGGTTTGTAATTGTTAAAATAAACTTCCTCGATATTTGGTTTTTCTCCTGCTTTTATATCCACTATATATGCGCCTTTAGTATATGCTCTTTCATCTTTGCTGTATTGAAGTGGAGAACCAGAATAATATGCATTTAAACGTTCAGAAGCTTTTTGTTGTTTATGCAAATGTCCTAGCGCAGTATATTGAGCTTTTTCCGGCAAGTCTTTTTTCTCAACCAAAAAGCTTCCTCCTAGTTGTATAGGTCTTTCTGATTCAGTACTCTCTCCACCTATTACAAATATATGTGATACTGCTATATTTATAGTATCACTTCTAAAATTTTCTCCTAAATTTCTAAATATATCTCCTACTTTTTCAGAGTAAGTCTTTTGCTTTTCCAAATCATCTTCACTTGAAAAAACCTCATTTAACCTTTTTTCACTTGGATAAGGCAACGTAGCAATTACAACACTTTCTCCATTTATATTTAATGTTGTGCATCCTTGTATGGCCTCTGTTATCTCAAATTTTTCATACGTAGCTCTTTCTGTAGAACTTGATGGATAACCAAATATAAGTATACCCTGTTCATGTGCTAAAGGTGTTATTGCAGAAAGTCTCTCTGGATTGTCATGATTCCCTGAAATTATTATTACACATCTTTGTCCATTATTAGCAAGTCTTGAAACAGTTTTATAAAACAGTTTTTCTGCTTGAGCTGGTGGATTAGAATTATCATATATATCCCCAGCAATTATTACCATATCAACTTCACTTGATTCTACTATTTGTATGAAGTCCTCACAAAATTTTGCCTGTTCTTCAATTCTAGAGTGGCCTTCTAGGGATTTCCCTAGATGCCAGTCTGATGTATGAATGAATCTCATTTTTTCCCTCCCATTTATCTTTATGTTTAATTTATATCAAAATAATTAATAACAAACAGCCTCATCAACTCCAAATAAATATATACATTTTTCTTTTACTGATTTTCCAGTTAAAGTTTCAATAACATCTGCATATAAGTCTAATTGTTTTTTATATTTCTCTATTATCTGATTTATATTTTCCTCATTTACAAAATCTGTTTTATAATCTACTAAAATTATCTGGTTATCTTCTTCAAAATAAGCATCAACTATACCTCTTAACATGACACTTTCTTTGTCATAAATTTTCTTATCATCATTTTTTATCAATTCTTCATAAATATATATATCTTTCATATTTACTTGTGCATAAATTGCTTTTTCTCTATTTATAAGTTCAGCATTTAACATCCTTTTTCCTATGTTAGATGTAAAAAATTTATATATTTTATAAGGATTTACTATACTAGCTTGCTTTTCTGTGATTATCCCCTTTGAAATAAAACTTTTTATTTGCATCTTTATATCACTTATGTCGTTTACCTTCTTTAAATCTAAAACTTCCATCACTAAATGAATTATTGTACCTCTTTCTGCTCCATTTATTTTTTCTTTTTCTTCATCATTTTGAATAAATAGAGGTTTTTTTAAGGTTACTTTTTGTTCAAATATAGTATTTATCAACTCTTCTTCATAATTATTTTGTATCTTTTTTATTTCTGTAACAGATATACTAGCAGGTTTTTTTGTACTAAATTCATATGGGTATATATAGTTTAACTTTTCTTCTATTTCAGTATAATAATCGCTGTCAGGCTCATCTACATCTATTTTTTCAAGAATTTCTTCAATACTTTCTTTTTCTTCATCATTTTTCTTTTGTATTAAAATATCATCTTTATTCCATAACTTTCCATACCATTTCGAATTATGTTCAACATTAAATGGCACATCTAACCCCATATCTTCCAATAAATTAGATAAGTCTTTATGTTTTAATACACAAGGCATTATCCAGTCTAAGAAATTCTTACTTTTTAGTATTTCATATTGTGATATTGTATCTAAATTTTCAATTCCATTGGTCCATTTTCTCATGCTATCTTGTACATTTCTAGTAGAACCGGTTATAATCAACTTCTCTTTTGCTCTTGTAAATGCAACATATAAAACTCTCATCTCTTCTGATAAATTTTCTATATTTATTTTGCTTTTTAATGCTTCTTTAGCTATACTTGGAAAAGAAATTCTTCTCTCATAGTCAACAAACTGAGGTCCATATCCTAAATTATGATGATATAAAATACTCTTTTTAAAATCTTGAGTATTGAAGTTTTTTCCCATAGCAGAACATATAACTATTGGAAATTCTAGACCTTTACTCTTATGGATACTCATTATTCTAACAACATTTGCATTTTCTCCAAGTGTTTTTGCACTACCCATATCAGAACTAGATTTTTTTAATTTCTCTATAAAATTTACAAAGTTGAATATTCCCTTAAAGCTAGTCTCTTCAAATTGTTTTGCTCTCTCAAAAAGTACTTTCAAGTTGGCTTGTCTTTGACTTCCACCTGGTAATGCTCCGACATAAGCATAATATCCAGTTTTTGTATATAAATACCATATAAATTCATCTGTACTCATATACATTGATTTTTCTTTAAATTCCTTTAGTTTAATCAGAAAGTCTTTACTTTTATTTATACATTCTTCACTTGGTACAAAATCCGATTTATTTTCATCCTGTAAATCTGCAAATTCATCATACTCTGATGTACTTTCTAAAACTTCATAAAAAGTTTTATCTTTATTTTGAATTCTAATATCAATTAAATCCTCTGGTGTAAATCCAAATATAGGTGACTTTAAAACTGCTATAAGAGGTATATCTTGCATTGGATTATCTATTATCTGAAGTAATGATAGTATTGTTTTTATTTCAATTGTATCAAAATATCCAACTCCAGTATCAGCATAAGTAGGTATATCCATATTCATCAACTCATCTGCAAACACAGGTGCCCATGCAGATGTAGCTCTTAAAAGAATCACTATATCCTTAAATTCCACAGGTCTATAGGCATCAATTCCTTTATCATAAACTTTTTGAATCTTTCCATCTTCATTAGCTTTCATTAAATCCTTAATAATCTTTCCAACCATTCTAGCTTCAAGTTGTATATTGTCCAGTTCTTCATCTTCTTCTGCTTCATTTTCTTCATTATTAGCGTTATTATCTTTATTGTTTATAATATCATTACCAGTTTTAGTATTTTTTTGTATAAGATGTATTTCTGTTGCTCCACCAACAATAGAGTTCTCATCTACATCTAACTTAAAGTCTGCTCCCAGGTTAAGTCTTTCTTTTTCTGTATATTCAATTTCTCCTATATTCTCATTCATTATATTTTCAAATATATAATTTACAGAGTCCACAATTTCTTCCCTACTTCTAAAGTTTTTATAAAGCATTATTTTTCTATGAGAACTGCCTTTTTCATCTTTATAGTTATTGTACTTTTGTAAAAACAACTCTGGTTTTGCTTGTCTAAATCTATATATACTCTGCTTTACATCTCCAACCATAAATCTGTTTGGAGTCTTTATGTTTGTTACACTTTTAAGCAATACTTCTTGTACAAGATTGCTATCTTGATATTCATCTATAAATATTTCATAGAAATTATCTCTATACCCTATAGCTATATCAGAAGGGATGATATTTCCGTTCTCATCTACATTCGTAAGTATATTTAAGGCAAAATGCTCTATATCATTAAAATCTATTATTCCTTTTTCACTTTTTTTATCGCTGTATTCTTCTTCAAATCTCAGAACAATATTAGATATTGGTTTAACTATATTATAAAGATATTTAATTTCATCTTTAATAGATTCTTTATCTTTATTAAATGTAGCATTTATTATACTTTCTAAAGATTTTTTAGTTTTGTCTCTTATTACTTTTGCTTTTTCTTTTGACTCTTTTATATATGAAGGAGCATCTTTTGGTATCCTTTTTATACCTTTTACATAGTTTTCAAAAGACATGTTTGACATCTTCTTATGTGCATCATTCCATGATTTATTACAGGCTTCTGAAATATCGACTACTCTCTTATATTCAATCGACAGCTTCTCTGTAAAAGTTTCTAGCTCTTCTATTGACTTAACTTCTTTTAAGGCCTTTTCCATATTTGAACAAATTCCATCAATTTCTATTTTTACAGTATCTAATATAGCTCTAGCCCAAATAGATTCTGAAAAATCAAAGTCCTCATCAATGTTAAATCTCTCTGCTGAATCAATAAGCCATTTTTTAGGCTCAGGAGAAGCCATTGCAAATGAATATATTCCTAGAATAATATCCTGAACTTCTTTATCTCCTCCTCTTTCTGCATAACTTTCAACTAAATTTAAGAATCCCTCATCTCTTTCTTCATATAATTTTTCAAATACTTCTTCAATTGCCTCTTGTTTCAAAATGGCACATTCAGTTTGGTCTCCTATTCTAAAATTAGGGTCTAGATTTATTCTATGAAAGTTCGATTTTATAACATCTAAACAAAATGAGTGTATTGTTGTAATACTTGATTTATTTAATAAAACAAGTTGATTTTGTAAGTGCTTATTTTCTGGATTTTCATCTAATGCTTTTCCTATAGCGTCACCTATTCTCTCTCTCATTTCTGATGCAGCCGCATTAGTAAATGTAACTACTAATAATTTATCTATATCAATTGGGTTTTCTCTACTTGTTATCATTTGAATTATACGTTCAACTAGTACTGCTGTTTTTCCCGACCCAGCAGCTGCTGCAACAAGTAAATTACAGTCTCTACTTTCTATAACTTCTGTTTGCTCTTTTGTCCATTTAGGAGAACTCATTAATCAACATCTCCTTCCATCATTTTTATTATCTCTTCATTGCTCTTATTATTTAAAATTTTATATTTATTATCTTTCATAGTTGAATCAAATTGACATATCGCTGAGTAATCACAAAAATCACATGATGTTCCTTCTTTATGTTTATATGGAGATATCTTTATTTCACCACTTAACATTTCTTCACATAAATCCTTTATAGCATGTTTTACATATTTTCTAAGTAATCTAAAATCCTCATAACTTACTGTAGATGTACTTTTACCTACATTTCCATCCTTTGTAAGACCTACTGGTATTACTAAGGAGTTTTTTCTTTCTCCATCTATTAATGATTTATCCATCTCTTTTATTATATGAGAATCCTTTACCACAAGCCCCTTCATTCTAAGTTCTTTTAGTATAGCTTCTTGAATTTCAGTATCATCTTTATCTTCATTAAACTTTGCTATTGGATTATTTATTCTACAATATAATATTGCTGCTGGATTTAAATTTATATCTTCTTCTTTTACACTTTCAAGGATTGCATCAAGATACACAAGTAATTGTAATTGTAGACCATAGTATATTTCTGTTAAACTTATAGCTTTATTACCTGATTTATAATCTACTATTCTTATATATTTGTTTTCACCTTCTTCAAATTCATCTACTCTATCTATTTGACCAATTAAATTTACTTCTTCTCCATTGTTCAAAACTATTTTTATAGGAGGGTATTTACCGTCCTTACCAAATTTAACTTCATAATCTACAGGTTCAAATGAACCTTGTTTTATCTGTTGGCTAATTATATTTATAGCTGTTGTCAGCATATTCTTTAATCTATATGCAAGATATTTATATCTTTCAGAACTATTTAATATATATCCTGGTATCTTTGAGATTATTTCATCAACTATAATACCTACCTTTAATTCTATATATTCTTCATCAATATCTTTCCACAATAAATTATCTTGTGATAGTTCTTTCGAAAATCTATCTAAAATATTATGAACAAAGGTTCCTAAATCTGGTGGTGTAAATGAATACTCTTTACGCTTTCTAGCTTTAAGACCATATTGTATAAAATAAGCAAATGGACACTCTGCATATTTTTCAAGCCTAGACACACTAAGAGAATTACTTTTATATAATGACCTTATTTTTTTCTCTTCAATCCTATGAACTTGATTAGTATAACTAAGACCTTTTATAACTTTTTTTGTTATAGAGCTATACATTTCATCCTTTAGATAGTATCTATATATATCTAACCAGATACTATTAATTTCTTCTTTGCTGTACTCATCACTATCGTAATTTTTTATTACACTTATAAGTTCATTAAATGTGGGTGATTTTACAGTTATTTTTTTAAGTATATCTTCATTAGTTCTTTTATCTTCTTCTATCAAATAACTTTTATTTTCTATATTTGGGAATATCTTCTTTAATCTTGATATAATTATTGAAGGTCTAAGCGTCTTACCCTCATGGTCAGATATAGGATATGTTATAATTAAATTTTCAGATGTTGAAGTAAGAGCTTTGTATACTAAAAATTGTTCTTCAAAACTTCTAGTTTTACTATCTATGTCAACTTCAATGCCTTTATTCCCAAGACTCTCCCTATCATTATCACTTAATATTCCACTATCTTTTGTAATTAAAGGAAATACACCATCAGTAGTTCCTATTAAGTATAAGTACTTTGTATTTGGATTTTTCATTCTATCCACACTACTTACAAGTACTTGGTCTATACTAGGAGGAACTAGCCCTAACTCATACTCATCAAATCCAAGGGTTATTAATTTTATAAATTTTTCTAAGGATATTATTTCTTCACCCATAAGTTCCACCATTTGGTCTAAAACATCTACTACTATATCCCAAACTTGTGAATACTGATTGGCAACGTCAAGTTCTCCTTTATCCTTAAAATTTACTATTAAACTCTCTATTGTTTCTGGCATACTTATATCTAGTAAAAACTCATATATATATTTACAAATTTCTTTTACTCTGTTTTTTCCTTTTAGTTTTTCTTGTAAATTTATTATTGGCTCTAATACTCTATTTTTTATTTCATTTATTTTATCTTTTAATTCTAACTCAAACTCATTTTCTTCATTCGAAAGACTTTGTGTTATTCTATAATCCCACTTTTCATCAAACCATTTCTTACCTTTAATTCCATTGGATAGTACATAATTTTCTAGCAAATTTATATCATCATTGTCAATTCCTATAAGACCGCTCTTTAAATACCTAAACATAGTTTCATATCCATATCGTCTGTTTTTCATTTCTAAAGCTGAAATAATCAAGATAACTATTGGATTACTTTTTGCTTCTCTCTTTTTATCTATAAAGTTAGGTATATTGTACTCATTAAATATAGAATGTACCAAAAAATCATATCTATTTAAGTCTCTTGTAGCAAGAGTTATATCTCTATATCTAACATTCTTGTCTCTAACCAAATGTACAATTTCTTTAGCTATTTCTTCTACCTCTGAATACAGATTATTAAATTCTTTTATTTTTATATTTTTAGTTGGGTTTATATATGTTTTATATGGATAAGCATTATAAAATTTTTCTAAATGTTGTAATTCTTGAATTCCTTCAAATCTTTTTATAACACCTGTATTCAAATTTACTTGTGGTAATATTTTTATTCCTTCTTCATTACATAATTGAGTTAATTTTGAGTAAGTAAATTTAGTTCTAGAAAACACATCTGCTTTGCTATATCCAATATAATTAACATTATCTACAGTCAAAGATATATTAACATCTTTAGCTTTATTTAATATACTTTTTATAACATTGTATTGATTTGGTGTAAAACCTGTAAACTCATCTATATAAACATAAGCTCCTTCTAAATAGTTACTCAATTCTATTTTGCTTGATAATGAAGTCAACATATCTTGAGCATCTATATAATTTTCATGTAATTTTCCTTCAAAGGAATTATATATCTTACTTATATCTTTTAATTTTAAACTTAATGTCTCATTTTCTAATTCTCCAGATATGTTTTCTAACATTTCAGGACTTATATTGTACTGTTTCATTTCTGATATCATATCTGTAATTGAACTTACAAAACCAGATTGTGACTTTGATTTTGAAAATACATTTAACTCTTCACTTACATCTTCTATCGCTCGATACACCATCATTGCTTTCCCACTAGAATTTATATTTACATCTGTTAATCCTCCTGTTTGAGAAAAAACTATATTACTCAGTGTTTTAAAACTAAGTACTCTAACTCTTAAATACTTGTCCTTTTCTCTTCCTAAAAATAGTTTACTTATTCTATTTTCAGCCTCAAATGTATACTGTTCTGGAACTAAAAGTATAACAGATGTCATTTCATTTTTTTGAGATTCTTTTTTAATTTCATCTAATATATATGTAGATTTTCCACTTCCACATCTACCTAATATAAACCTAAGTCCCATAAATTTCCGCCTCCAAAATACTATAATCTATTTCTTTGTCATTGCATAATTTATTAAATTCACAATACTTACAATGACTTTTATTTCTATAGCACATACGTTCTTCTTTATTATATACCTTTTCTATATCATTGTATAGATTATGTTCGTATGTATGTTCTTCATAATTTGTACTTTTTATCATGTTTATATAGTTTTGAATTTTATTTCTATTCATCTCATGTTTTTCTTCATCATATGAGATGGTAACTGGCAAATCATCAAATTCAGGTTGGTAATATTTCATACTTATATCTTTAACATTTACTTCTATTTTTAAAACTTTTGGTATAACTTCTTTTGCCAAAAACATATAAACTATTGTTTGAATCCTACTTTCTACATTTTTATAGTTAATCTTTTTAGACTCAGTTTTCCAGTCCCATACCTCTATATTGCCTTTTCCAATTACAATTAAATCATACTTTGCTTGTAATATGTCCCCATTTAAATTCATCCTTACTTCATATTCTGGTAAATATATTTTTTCTTTTTCGATGGGGACAATTTTTTTTATATTCTCAATCCATTTTAAAAATCTTTTACTATTTTTATCATCTTCATTAAAATAGATTCCAAGTGGTATATTACTAAAGTATCTTTCACAAATTAAATGAAAGTCTCTTCCAGTTTTTAAACTATCATAATACTCTCTACTACCTATATCATCATTTTTCCAATTTATTTTATCAATATACTTATACTTAAATTTTAGTGGGCATGACTTATATGTGTTAATTGAATTTTGACTATAAGAAAAATATTTTAATTTATCATTCAATCATATCACTTCTTTCTTAACTTTATTTTTTAATAACTATTTATTATCTATTAATTTAGCTTTCTTTCATCAATATATCAACTTAACTCATTATATTCTAATTTGACCTTTTCTCAATAATATGTCGATTCAGCCTTCTTAAATAGACACATGGATTCTGTTCTTTTCTTTTATTCCCTATATCATTTTCATCTCTATAAGCACTTCCTGAAAGTACTAACATCTCCTTTGCTCTAGTGATTCCTACATATAAGAGTCTAATCTTCTCATTTATAGAATCAATTTTAGTTTGATAAGCGTAATCAGTTGAAATACTACCTTTTAATATAGCTTCAATTTCTGACTTAATAATAGCCATTGGATTTTTGTATTTTTCTTTTAAGTACCATTTATCACTCTGAAATTTCTGAGTAATATTGTCAGGGAAATTATATTCAACAAGGCCTAATAAAAACACACAATCCCATTCCATCCCCTTTGATTTATGATAATTACATAGTGTTATACTACCAGGTTCTGGCTCATATCCATTTATCTCATAAACTACATCTATTATGTGATTAAATACCTTATTTTTAACATCAAATAGCACATTGTAAACATCTTCTAAGTCCATATATATATTTTCCGAAACTAAATACTTTATATAAAAAGATATATAATCTAATACAGCTTTATCCTCTTTTTCTAAGTTGAGCTTTTTACCAATAAATAGTATCAGCAGGTCTAACCTTATTATTGGGTATTCTAATATCTGTTTTATAATATCTATACCATCTTTAAAACTTGCATATATATCGCTTTCCTCATTAATTTCTAGTGATTTAAATTTATCTTTATTAAATTTAAAATCATATATAATTTCTTCTGTCGTATAGTTTTTTAATCCGTCTAAAAAATTCTTTTCTTCTATTTCATTATCTGTATTTATAAAAACCTTATCAAGTACGGTTATTAACTTTTCTATATCATCGCAGTTTAGTATAAAATCTATAATAGAAGCTATGTTATTTATAACCTTCCTTTTACTTAAAGAATTTGGACCCAATTCTTCAAATGTTAGACTATACTCTCTAAGTTCCTTAGCAACTTGTGTAACTTGTTCATTAAATGGAACTAGTATACCTATACTCTTATCTGGATATTTATTTTTTATCCCTTTAACATATTTAGCAGTTTGTTCTATTTCATTTTTCCAACTATCATACCATTTTACATTTATATTATAATGCTCTGGATTAGGATTTTCTTTATATCCCACTCCAGTTGGAACAGTTTTTATTTGCATATCCTCAAGAGCATGTCTGCATTCTTCTTGTTTAAATTCTTTTGTGACATATTCTACAAGTGTATTTGCTAAATCTAGTATATCTTTTGAACTTCTATTTGACATATCCATCCTATAGCAACACTTTGCATTTTTTATAAATTCTTTAAAAAACTTAGGGTCTGATGATGAAAATGTACCTGTTATACTCTGATTTATATCTCCCACTCTAACTAAATTATTGTTTTCATTCGATATAATTTTTATTATATTCCCTTGTATTTCATTTGAATCTTGACATTCATCTTCAAAAATATATTTATATCTAGTTTGGAATTTTTTTCTAAGACCTTCATCTAAACTTAAAGTTTTTTCTGCTAAAATTAATATATCATCATAATCCAATAAGCCATTTTGCTTTAATTTTCTATCATACAATTTGTATATTGGCAAAATCACTTTAAGCATGCCCTTGTGTCCTCTAGATAGTATCTCTTCAAGCTTATCTGGAGAAATTCCCTTGTATTTAAGTTCACTTATAGCATTTCCTGCAAATTCAAAAAAACCTCTCTCCCAAGCTTCAAGAGTTATCTCTTTCCACCTCTCATCTTTTTGCTCTTTTAGAAACCATCTAAATGCTCTTTCTCCTCCAGCAAATCTAAATTTATTTATACACTCATTTAATATAATACTCTTTTGCAAATCATCAGCTATATTAAAATCTTCACTCAACATTACTATCTCGGGTTTTTCCTTTATTATTTTTACAGCTAAACTATGTATAGTCATTACTTCATATGAATTGATATCGTCTATTTGGTTTTCTTCAAGTATTTTTTTTATTCTACCTTTAAAATTATTTACGGCACTATTCATATATGTAAGAACTAATATTTTGCCACCTTTATGTTTCTGTTCAAGTAGTAGTTTAGCTACTAAATTTGTTATTATAAATGTTTTACCAGCCCCAGGGACTGCTGGAACTGCCATAGTTCCATCCTCATAATTTATTATTGGTATTTGGTCTTCTCTATAATTTATATTAATCATAAATTTTATCTCCTTTATGTGAGAGTTTCAAAAGTGTACTATATAGCATACTTTCTTGAATATAGCCATTAATTGTGTATTCACTCTTATATGCATAAACTTTCTTTGCACTTAACAATAAATTATATATTGTATTATATAGATAATATTTCTTGTAGTACTCTTCCATTTCATTTGTATAAATTTTTTTTTCTTCAAAAGATTTTCTAAGTACAATTAAATTACTTATATCCTTTTCTATTTTCATATTCCAAGAATTACTTCCTATATCTACCCATATTTGAACACTTCTATCTATATTTGATGATATATATGAATAAGGAGTTGTTATTACTATTTTATCTTTATCTTTTAGCTCTTCTATATCAATAACAGAATAATAATCATTTATTGTCGTCTTTAAAGCTTCTATAAAAATCTTTTCTTCTTTCAATCCAAGTAGACTTGCACTTTCACTAAATGATTCACTTTCAGTTATTATTTGTTTACATAGACCAACATTCTTTTTACCATCTTTTAAATTTAACATTTTATCTATATAAAATTGAATTAAAAATTCATGTATTTTTATGTCGCTTTTCTTCTTTTCTTCAATATACTGTAAAATATCACGATATTGACTATACCCTTCTATTTTATCAACTTCTAAATACCTTGTTTCTTTAAAAGTCTTAAATGCTTTTATTCTGTTTATGTCTAAAATAGTCTCTAAAAAACTTATATATTCTTCATCTTTTATAAAGTCTAAATATCCATAAAATATGCAAGTAGCAACCACTAGAGCATTTCCATATGGATAATCTATGGCTTTTTTATCTTTTTTAGTGTTAAAAACATCTATATTTCTTTCTTTTAAAGAATCTCTAATTTGATACTCCAATATTGTGTTGTTTATAGGTGATATAATTGCTATATCTTTTGGAGATATCCCACTTTCTATAAGAGTTATAACTTTTTCACTCACTAAATCTAACATTTCATTATACAATTGACTTGATTGATTTAATTCTATACTTGAAGGTAATAAATATAAATCTTCTATTTTTATATTACTTTTTTTAAAGTTAATGTCTTCTTTAAATTTAATTTTAGATATTATCTTTTCATTTATATAATTCATGTCAATATTGTTAAACACAGAATAATCTTTGCTGAAATCAAAAAATATATAACTTTCTAATACTTCACTTGATATCTTTTCAATAAAATCTACTTCTGCATTACTTGAATTTTCAAGACTATCAACTACTAGATATCTCAATTCTTTAAACAAGTTTTTTAAATAAAATTCATCATTAAGAAGATAATTATTGTATAGATACACACTCAGTGCATTATCTAACATTGAATTTGAGAGTAATATGTTTATGTAATATGATATAATTTCATCCATCTGAGTATATGAAAATCTATATATACTATTTCTATTTTTCTTTGATGAATATATTTTTTCTCCAATAAAATCAAAGTCAATTAAATTAAATGCAGACTTATTTATATTTGTAATTATACTTTTTGCGATTGATTTATTTGTTCCTGTGATATCTTCAAAATATCCTTCTTTCACTCTTTTTTCCTTAACTTTTTTAATTATCAAATATTCACTCAAACTATTTGATATAAATGTTGGAGATATAGATTTTTTATGTATTCCTTCACATTTCTCTATTATAAGTGCCCAGTATTTTAATAATTCTTTTTTTACAAATCCTATATATGTTGTTATTTTTAATTCTTCACTATAATCTAATTCTAATGACCTCTCATATCTTATTCTAGTATTGTTATTTGGTACTAATAAAATAATACTTTTTGAGTTATTTTCAGTTCTATCTAATAATTCCTTATATTTACCTAAGGATTCATTTTCATCTTTTTTTAGACTGCTTTTTTTAAATAAATATTCCACATAATCACCTTCCTTAATTAAATTAAGTGTATATTATCTAATTATATCATATTGTGCATTTTTCAAAATACAATCAAATTATTGCATTTAACTACAAAAAAGACCATATATACACTGTTATGCATTTGTATATGCAACAATGTATATATAGTCTTTGCGATTGATACACTTATTTTTCATATTATTGGTTTAACATAAGTTTACAAATATAAATTAATATAAATTTATGTTAAGATGCTAAATGTCTTTATTTTTGATTACTTTAATGATTCTTCTATTCCTTTGGCTATTTGTGTGCCCATTTCTTTTACTTTCGCAGGTGAATTTACTAACTTCATATCACTCTCATTATCTAAAAATGCACATTCTACAAGTACAGCTGGCATATTATTAGTTCTTAAAACGTATAAATAGTCTTTTGTAGAGTCATCAGAAAGTACTTTTGTTTTTATACCTCTATTTTTAAGATTAAACTTCTCTAAAATTCTATTTAATATGTTTGTAGCTACAGTTTTAGTAGTTCCACCATTTTTATCTTTAAGCTTATAAAATACTTCTACACCACGACCTTGTTTATTAGTAGAGCCATTATAATGTATACTTGTAAATAAATCTGGTTTCAGAGAATTAGATAGAGCAGTTCTACCTCCAAGTGATAGGGTTTTATCTGTATCTCTAGTCATAATTACATTTATACCTTTTGAACGTAAATATTCAGTTGTTGCAAGTGAAGTATTTAAAGTATAATCTTTTTCAAGGGCTCCTCCAAATGCTCCACCTACTCCAGGTGCTGAACCACCATGCCCTGGGTCAATCATAACTGTCTTTGCTCCATTACCAGTTCCTGGGTCTGTTGGTGTTGTATTATGCTTAGATAATGATGATGCTATAGAATTCATTACCTTAGAAGTCAATCCGCCTCCTATTTTATATACTTTATTAGCAGACTTAGCTTCTAAATTATCCTTATGATATGCAGATACATATGTCTTTGGCGTTATAAGTATTGGAGATTTTAAACTAGCAGCTAATGGCCCTGCTGCTAAAGCATCAACAAGTACATCTGATTTAGCTACTAAAACAGCTTCTAATTCATCTTCTGTATAGAATTTTTTTATTACATTTGCATTTGTTTCATGTCTATCTGCTCCATATACTCTATTATTAGCAACGTTATCCTTAGTTATATCATTTACCTTATTGATAACATTTGTTGATATCATTTGAGGGCCACCTATAAAATAAGCACTTTGTAAGTCCTCACTCTCCAGCCATTTATATGTAATATTTGTAATGCTATCTTTGTCAGCAACTATAATCGGTTGTTTATCCTGACCTGCTTTTGCTGCTATAGTAAGTGCATCTATTTCTCCTCCATCCTTACCATTTGTTATATACACTTTATCTAAATCGTGATTTTTATCTATTTCTTTTGCTATCAATAGAGATGTCTCATATCTATTAGAACCATTTAGACGTGTTTGGTTAGAATCTACAGCTGATTTTATCTGATTAGCACTAGTTTTAGAAATAGAGTTCTCATCTCCAATTATAATTATATCTTTAGGATTTAGACGTTTTAATTCTGCTTTTACACTATCAGGTACATTATTTTTTTCAACCAAAAGTATTGGTGCATTATATGTAGTAGCTAGCGGAGTTGATATAATACCATCGATGCTTACATCTCCATTTATTATAACTACCTTATCTGAACCATTTTTCCATCCTTCCTTACTTATTTTAACTGCTGTTTCATATCTATCACTTCCTGTAAGTTCTGTGATAGGTGCAGAAGTCTTTCTCAAATATTTACTTACATCTTTTCTTGAAGTTATATCTTCAATTATACATTCCTGTGTTACATTGTAGTCTTTTAAATTTAATCCCAGCTTTTCTAATTCTTGTCTGTCTAAAGTCTTAGGATTAGTTGTGCTATTTATTGTTATACCCTGTAGTTCCCACACATTTAGATATTCTGGGTCTTTATTATAATTGATTGTTCCTTCATATGACCCAGTCGATTGATTGTAGTTTAGAGTTGTATCTAGTGGCATGTCATAACATTTATATTTTAATGTAATGCTATCTGCATCTGGTTTTTCTTTAAATTTAACACTTACTTTTGATGTACTTCCTAAAACTATACTTTTTTTCTCCAAATTTATATTTAAGTTAGCATTATTTTCCATGGCATTAGACTCAGTAGCAAATGCCATTGTAGGTGCAACAATTGCCATTGAAAGAATTCCTGTTGTTATTAATCTTGCATTTTTTTTCATATTAATCTCCTTATTTAACACAAATTTCTATTTTATTTATTTTTTATCCTATCTTACTGTTAAAAATATTTTTAAAGCGTATGTCAAAGTGTATCTCCCAAAAAATTTCAAGAAATTTAT
>NZ_JAGWCS010000051.1:0-27007 GCF_020657705.1 Clostridioides sp. ZZV15-6598
GTGTTGAGATTATTGCTGTTGGTAATTCTACAAATCCACATATAATAGATATTACTGTTGCTACTACTATACTTATTGAAGACAATATTATAAAAAAAGTTGGTAAATTTGATAATAATATTGTAGATAAAGATGCTGAAATATACGATGCTAATGGAAAAATATTAATGCCAGGGTTAGTCAATACACATGTTCACTTATCTCAACAATTAGGTCGTGGTCTTTCTGATGATGTTGTGCTTTTAACATGGCTTAGAGAAAGAATCTGGCCATATGAAAGTAGCTTTAATTACGAAGATTCTTTAATTTCATCTACTGCATGTTGCGTGGAACTAATAAAATCTGGTGTTACTACATTTTTAGAATCTGGTGGTCAATATGTCGATGCTATGGTTGAAGCTGTTGATAAGACTGGAGTTAGAGCATGTCTAGCTAAGTCAGTTATGGATACAGGTGATGGTCTTCCTGAAGCATGGCAAAAAACTACTGATGAAGAAATCAACACTCAATTAGACTTATTCCATAAGTTTAATAATACATCTAATGAAAGAATTAAAATATGGTTTGCTTTAAGAACTATTTTTAATACAACTGAAGATTTACTTGTTAGAACTAAACAATTAGCTGACAAATACAACACAGGTATACACATGCATGTAGCTGAAATAGCTGATGAAATTTCATTTGTAAAACAAAATACTGGAGTCGGAACAGTTGAATATCTTGATAAGTTAGGCGTTTTGGGTCCAAACCTTTTAGCTGCTCATACAGTTTGGCTTACTCATAAAGAAATTGATTTATTCAGATTACATGATGTAAAAGTTTCTCATAACCCTAGTGCAGCTATGAAAGTAGTACTAGGTTTTGCATCAATTCCTGAAATGCTAGAAAAAGGAATTCCAGTCTCAATTGGTACTGATGGTGCACCTTCAAATAATAGAATGGATTTAATGAGGGATATGTATCTAACTTCATTAATACATAAAGGAAGAACTTTAAATCCAACAGTTATTCCAGCTGAACAAATATTAGAAATGGCTACTATAAATGGAGCAAAATGTGCTTTGCTTGAAAAAGAAATTGGTAGTCTTGAAGTTGGCAAAAAAGCAGATATGATTATTCTTAATCCAGATACAATTCATTGCTTACCAATGCATAATCCAATTGGAAACATAGTGTATTCTATGACTAGCGAAAATGTAGATTCTACAATTTGTGATGGAAAATGGCTTATGAAAGAAAGAAAAGTATTGGTTGTAAATGAATCTGAGTTATTGGAAACAGTTAAAAAACAAGCTTCTAAAATAAAAGAAAAATCAGAAGTTAAAATTCCTTCTAAATTTAAAATTATAAAATAGCATAAAAACCAATTGTTTTGTAGAGATACAAGTTCAAGTAAACTTAAATAGTCTACTTGCAAAACAATTGGTTTTTTTATGCTATATTTTATTAAAATAAAAATAATAGTAATCGTCTTATACTATAAATATGTCACTAATAAATAGGTTCAGATTTAGATTCATTTTCCTTATATTTTGTTATATCATTACAGCACATTAGGCATGCACTTTTTTCTTCATTCCATTCAATATATGAAGCATTAGCACTAGTCCAAACATTAAGATTATCATTATACAATTCAATTGTACAAAAATTTTTTTCCTCGCTAAGTTCCTTCATTGGACAAACTTCACATGGCTTATCTCTATTCCAAAATGCCTTATAACACAATTGATTTATCTCTGTGTTTGGAGCTATACTCAATGTCTTTTGGTTTATAAATAGAAGCTCATATGTATTCTTGTTTATCACATAAGTCCATGAATTCAAATTATCCATAACTGCTTTTATAGTTTTATAAGATTTTATTAATTTATCTTCTTTACGCTTTTTAATTAAGAATATACTTAATATTTCTGATATAAATGTCAAGGATTCTATTTCCTCTTTTGTCCAAAATCTATTCCCATTACATTCGTCAAAACCTACATATCCACTAAATTCTCCCTCATCTAAGATTGCACATTGTAACATAGATACTATCCCTTGTACTTTCAGAATTTTATATAACCCATCATCAAGCGAAGATATATCTTTACAGTAAAAAATTCCTCTATCATTAAAATTTTGTTTATAATCATCAAATAAACTATATGATACTTTTTTAAGATTACTTATCTCTGGGTCAATACCATCATTGCACCATTCAAATGTATTGCTACAGTAAAGATTATCATCTGAGTTTTCAAATATATATGCACGACTTACATCATAAGTTTTACCAACTAATTCTAATATAAAATTTACTGCTGTATCAACATCTTTAGACTCATATAAAATTCTAAATATATATTCAGAAAAATTCTGTCTAAATGTTGACTTAGTTTTGTATGCTTCATCAATATTTTCTTCTCCACCTAATACAGAATTAAAAGTTTTGGTTTTTATTAATTCATTGTCCATAATTTTGCTATTATTTTCATATATACAATAGCAATCTTTGCCTTTACCCTTTGCAAAATAAAGTGCATTGTCTGCACATCTAAAAAGCTCCTTGAAATTTTCACCATTATCAGGATAAATAGCTATCCCTATACTTCCAGAAATCTTATAATCTTTATTTTTTCCTGTAAATGAACGTCTAAATAGATTTATTAATTCATCTGCCTTTTTCTTTAATACTTTTTCTGAAGGTAAATCCTTTAAAAAAATTAAGAATTCATCTCCACCTATACGCCCAATAATATCATCTTCTCTAAATATATTTACAAATTTAGATGATATATCATTTAAAACTGCATCTCCAAATAAGTGCCCTAAATTATCATTAATTCCTTTAAAATCATCAATATCTATTATAAATAATGCACTCTTAAGGTTCTTTCCTTCATTTTCTATATATTCTCTAACTAAATCCTCTGCTGTTATTTTATTATACAACCCTGTAAGCAAATCCCTTTGAGCTCTATTTTTAAGTTCTTCATTTTTTCGCTTTTCTTTATCTATATCTACAACAACACCGATAACACGTGTACACTGACTATACTTATCAATAATACTAGATAATCTCACTTTACACCAAATATATTTATCTTTTCCTTTTCTAAATCTAAGTTCTTTTTCATGATATGGATTATCACCTTTTATTGCATTTGTAAAAAGGTCTAAATACTTTTGTATATCATCTTTATATATGATTTCATTTTTCAATATGCCTTCAATTAAATTACTTCTAACTGGTTTGTATCCAAACTTCTTTTCCCAATTGTCAGAAATATTTACTGTATCTGTATTTAAGTTCCATTCAAAAACAATATTATTTTCTTGGTCCATAACAATTCTATAGCACTCTTCGCTTATATCCAATTGCTCTTGAGCCGACTTGCTTGATGTAATATCAATTACAACACAATAAACCCAAGGCTTACCATATTTATCCTTTACTATTTGACCTTTATCTAATAACCAAAGTATTTCTCCATCGGAACGTACAACTCTATATTCAACTTCAAGTATATTGCTATTTTTTAATTGTTTTTCTAGTACATTTTTAACCAGTTCACGGTCACCTTCATATATAATATTTAACAATTTATTATCGAAAAATGATTCAAACTCTTCTTTTGTATATCCTAACAATTTTTGATATCCTTCATTTATAAAGCTAAATATGTAATTTCCATCACAACTATACTTGTATACTCCTCCAGGAATATTTGCAGTCAACACTTCTAGGTCATCATTTATTCTTTTAAGTTCTTCAGAGTTATTTACCATTGTATCAATTAAATTATTAAAAGCAGTAGCAATTTCAGTATATTCATTATTTTTATCATTATTGAATCTTATACTTGTATCTCCATCTCTTATTTTTTCTATACTTTCAATTAATTTACCCATAGGATTTAAAAATTGATTCTTTACATATACTGAAATTAAACATATAAAAAATATAATTAAGACCATACAAAATAACAAAATAAATATTGCTTTATTGATTGGAGCCATCACCTCAGACTCTTCTACACTGCTTAATATAAACCATCCAGTATCTGATATTCCAGAATAATACCCGATATTTTTAGCATTATCTTCATAATAATTTATGAATCCTTCTGAATTACTTTTTAAATGTCTCATTTTCCAGTCGTCAAAAAGAGTTCCTTTATCTTTTATATTTTCATATTTATATTCACTATCATTAACTACAATATTTCCTAACGAATTAATTACAAGTATTTTTCCTGTTTCATAAGAAAGTGTATTATTAAGCATAATATTAATATAGTCTAAATCTATAGTAAATGATATAAATCCTTGATATTCATTATTACTCCAAAGTGGATATCCTAATACAAAACTTTTCCTATTTATGTTGGAATTATTTGTATTTATGTTTGAAATTATCAAGTTGTCTTCTGGTAAATACTTAAATCTTGAACCTGATATTAAGGATTTTTGATTAACAATATTTTCATTACTTGATGCAATTACTAAATCATTTTTATCCACAAGTGACATTTGCAATAAGTACTTTTCTTTATTATTAGTGCTACTTAATATACCATTTATATCTTTATTTTCTTGTTTTAACTCTTCATTTATAACACCATTATTTTTATCAGATAAATACTCTTGAACTGTTGAAAGCTGAGAAATAGATTTTAATACAGTTTCTCTTTGGCTAAAAAAACTCTCTAATCGTTTTGCCTGCATTACTGTAGCTGTTTTAAGATTATCTTGTAATAACTTATTTGCATTTTTAGTAAATTTATTTATACAAATTCCAGAAATAATCACTGAAGGAATTATTGAAACCAATATGAGAATAATAAATATTTTTTTTTGTATTTTCATAAGTCCTCCCCCTATTTTTAGTAAGCAAACAGTATAAGCATAATTTTTTTAATATTTACTATTCATTGACTCACTTATAAAACTTACTTAAATTTATTTCCTCTTAAATTAAAATAACTTTTGCAAATTTTAAATTAAATTCATTTATATGTTAATTGTATTTTAAATTTTTCCATATTTCAACCAAATAACATCAAATACATTAATTATAGTTTAAGTTTTAAATAATTCGTGACATTATTTAGTTTACAATGTTTACCTTACTTCTATCTAATACCATTTTAAGAGAATTTTCAACAGTTTCAATTACATCTTTATAACTCAAATATATGTTTACATAAATATAATCTTCATCTAAATTATATTCAGTTACTCTACAATACAAAAGTTTTCCTCCATCTAATAAATTACTCAAAATATAATTATCTTTTCTTGGAACATAACCTATTACATATCCAGTTTCTCCAACTATTTTGATAGCATTTTCATCATATAAATTATCTTTCTCTCTGTTTAGATAGTATATCTTACTCTTCTCCAGTTCTTTTTCCAGATATTCTCTATTTCTAAACCTTGAGCCAGCAACAGCTACTGAAATCAAATAAATATCTTTACCATGTTCATTTACCTTCAGCTTTTTAGTATTTACAAATTCTTTTTTTAAATTATTACTTTCATATAATAATCGTCTTAACTCATCTTTTAATTTGATATTTTTTTCTTTTTCATAAGCTTCTTTAACTATTTGCATTTCTTTAAGAGAAAGTCTCTCTCTATACCTCTTCAGAATATTTATAGATTCTCTACGTACTTCATTTATATTTCCAAAAACTCCTTTTAAAGACAGATTCTTTCCTTCAGGGTACAGTGATTTACTACCTTTAAGGACAATAAAAAATAACATATCATCATAATATTCTTGTGTTAATTTATTTTTTTCTATGTCTTCCATTTTTCCAATTAACTCTTCTATTGTAAATGTTTTTTCAAAAAATCCTAACAACTTCAACTTACAATTTGCACTTCCCTTTTTAGATATATGCCAATACACCTCAAAATCTCGAATATCTTTATTTAAATATGGTAATAAATCATCAAAAGATAAATTTACATCATAAATTTGTGACATTTTTATCATATCTTCTGTCTTTCCATCGGCTTCATTTAAGGCTTTAAAGAATATACTTTTCCACTTTTCACTAAGTAAAACATTATTCATTTCTTTCTTAAATTCAACTTTATCACAAGTTACTTTATCATCTTGTAAAACACCTACTGCTATTAAAAAAATAGAATACAGACTATCAAAGCTAGTACCATAGCTTGCTACAATTGGCAGAAATTGATTCACTAATTCTACTTTATTCCCTATATATTTAAATTCTACACTTAACAAATAATTGCATATAAGATGTGCTAAGTTGTTTATCTTATCTTCATCTAAATCTCGTCTTTCAAGATATTCGCTTAAATCTACTGTAGAAATAATATAGTTCATTAGTAATCTTTCATATTTTTTATCTTTATATCCTTCCTCGATTAAATATGAGGTTATTTTAGAATCCAAATTTTCCATATTCACAATAGCAAATACTTTTATTGAACCTGTAGATATTCTAGATAGATTAAACAAATATGTATTGTAAAATTCAAGCTTTCTGATAGTATTACTTAAATAAAATATGTATTCTCCAGATTTAGAAAATGTATCTACTACTTCTCTTATATTGTCTACATCTAAATAATTTTCGCTTAAAACAAGCCCAAGCTTTACATACTCATCTTTTTCACTTGTATATATTAAATCCTTTGTTAGCCAATATAGCCACTTTTCATCAATTATTTTCTCTTTTATTAGAGTATTTATCTTTTTCATAAAAATTTCAAAATAACAAATTAAAGACTTGTGACTATACTCCTCTAACAAGTCGATTTTATTAGATTCACTTCTATAAATATTTAAAATATTCTCTACCAAATTATTTGCAAGTTCTACTTGTTCTCTTAAGGGTATCTTTTCGTATATACATAAATAATTCATTTCAAATGATTCTTTATCTCCATCATAATCGTTAATACCTTGTAATTGCTTAAAAATATTCCCCATAAAATTATCCTCCTTTACATTATTATAATTTATATTGATTATACTACTTATTTTAATGAATTTACATTTTCACACATAAAAAAGTATTACTAGAAATTAAGATTTCCAGTAATACTAATTATGCAAACATTAAAGATTCATGGCTTAGCAATGATTTTGCTAAGTTAGAATTTATTTATCAAGCTCCGTTAACTTTACGACTAACTCTTCACAAATTTCTTTTATTGTTTTATTATCTGTACTTACAATAATATCTGCTGATGCAATATATTTTGCTTCTCGTCTTTTCATCAAATCAGAAATAAATTCAACATTCATATTATTATTAAGTATTGGTCTTTCATCACTATGTTTAACACGTTGAAGAATAGTTTCTGGGCTTGCTGTTAATAAAACAATTCTTCCACTTTTTTTCATATATTCTACATTTTTATCTCTAAGTACGATTCCTCCCCCACAGGAAACAACAAGTCCTTCTCTTTGTTGGAAACTTATTAATGCTTGACTTTCAAGATTTCTAAAATATTCTTCTCCTCGTTTTTCAAATATTTCCGAAATACTCATTCCTTGATGTTCAACTATATATGCATCTGTTTCTACTTGCTCCATCTCTAATAGATGACTCAAGTATGATGATACAGTACTTTTTCCGACCCCCATAAATCCAACAAGCATTATATTATAAGAGAATAAATTTTTAGCCTGTATTTTCTTACTATTTTTTACTACATATCTAAAAATATCTATAATTTCATTTTCAAACTTATGACCTTTTAGCTTCTCAATCAATGCTACTTCTTTTTTATTTTCATAGTCTGGTTGTAAAATGGGAAGACCTTTTTCCTTTTTAATATCAATAATACATTTTATACATTCCATTCTTTTCTCAAGTAAATCAATCAGCTCGTCATCATATAAATCTATTTTTTCTCTTATTTTTTCTATATTTTCCATTGTGACACCTCTTCTTTCAGGCATGTTAAAATTAAAAATACTTACAAATATATTATACTCATGTTACATATTATAATCATTTACTTTTTCTTTTTCATATCTCATGTTTACAAACAATGCAAGTAAAATTCCAACAAACGTTATAGCTACATTAAATAGTACAACGTATTTTGGACCATTTACTCCACCAGACTTTGTAATAAATCCAGCTATATTTAAAATAACATAGTTAGCTATACTAGACGCAATCATAACTATAGATGTTATTTTTCCTTTATTAGTTGGAAACATTTCATTTGCTGTCGATGTAGTCAATTGAAGCACACCACCTGCTGCCGAATAACCTATTACAAACCCTCCTACCATACAAATAGTTGGAGTCTGAACAAAATACACAATTAATAACATAATTGAAGCTATTACAGGATAGATAACAAGTATTCTTATTGGTTTAACATATTTTTTTATAAGTACAGAAGTTATTAATACTGCACAGATTACTCCCATTGAATAAAAAGATTGAATTTTTGTAGGGTCGGCCATACCATATAATTTACCTAATTCTTGATTACAATTTAACCATAGTACAAATGTAGATGTACATGTAAATCCAATACAAACAAGAGCTATACTCGTTGGTGTAAACTTCATTTTTTCTGACTTAACAGCCTTTCCATTATTATCAATAACATTGTTAGCTGGAGGAAATGGCAATACAGCTATTAAAATTGCATCTATAATAATAAGAACAGCTGTTACTATAAAAATAACTTTGAATGATATTGAATTTGCTGCAACAAATCCAATTATAAAAGGAAGTAAAAATTGCGCTAAAGCTATTGTGAATTTAGTAAACATATTTGCTATTGTTCCTAAACTAGCAAATATCTCCATACAAGAAGGTGTTACACAAGTATCTAAAAATGAGTTTGCTGCGCCTCCAATTATTGCAAATATATAAGCTATATAAAAGTTTGGTGAAAATACAATTCCAATAAAGAAAATGGCATGTAGAAAATTACCTATAAGCCCACTTACCTTTCTCCCATATTTATCTGAAATAGGGCCTGCAAATGGATATGATATAAGTCTACCTAATCCTAACGCAGCAATAACAGCTAAAACAATACTCACATCAAGTGTTCCATCTGATAGTGTCTTAGCTCCCCACATTGATGCAAATTCTGGTTTATATTGTCCTAAGATTGAAATTCCAATACCAAGTAAAAAATATGAAAAATACAATGCTATGGCAGTAGGATAGTATTTTTTATTATTCATAGTTATTCTCCTATTCTCGTTAATTTCTTAACATTTTTATATACAATAAACTTATTCCCACAATGGGTTTAAAGAATAGTTAAACTTTTACATTTAACTAGACCATCAATACAAAACCCACTATGACAATTTGTAAAATAATATCAAAATATTTTGTAAAGTAATATCAAAACATTGAGATACATATATATTCTACATTATTAAAGTATTATTTTTTCGTCTATTTAAAGTATAATTCTTTAATTTCTTCTACAGGCATTTCCAATCCAGTGTATAGATTAAAAGCCTCAGCTCCTTGATATAATAACATTCCTAATCCACCAATAGCTTTACAACCATTAGCCTCAGCATCTTCAATCATTTTTGTTTTCTTTGGATTATAAACAACATCTGTTACTACTAATTCTTTTCTAAGTACACTTATATCTTTTATATTAGTTTCATTATCATGAGGTTTCATCCCAATAAGAGTTGCATTTGTCAAAATATCACTTGATAATACCTCTTCATAAAGTTTTTCTGTATCCGCTAAATCATATAAATTAACAATACATTCTGGTACTTCTTTCTTTATATTTTCAATTGTTTGCTCCGCTCTTTTATAAAAATCATCCTTAGCATTGAAAATAGATATTTCTCTTGCTCCATCTAGTGCACATTGTACTTGTATAGCAGTTGCCGCACCACCAGCACCCATAATCGTAAGTTTTTTACCCTTTACTTCTACTCCATTTTCTTTTAGATTACGAACGTAACCCACACCATCTGTTATATGTCCAATTAACTTTCCATCTTCATTTACAATTGTATTACATGCTCCAATTATACGAGCTGCTGGAGAAAGTTCATCCATATATTCTGTAACAGCAGTTTTACATGGCATTGTTACATTTGCTCCTTTTATGTTGAACGTCTTTATAGCTGAAAGTGCATTTTTTACCTTGTCCACAGTAATATCAAAAGCTAAGTATCTATAATCTAAATCTAATTTTTCAAAACTATAATTATACATTATTGGTGATTTAGAATGCCCCACTGGTGTACCTATTAATGCGAATAACCCTGTTCTACCTGAAATTTCCATAATTATTATATCCTCCCAATATCATCAATTTCTTTGCAAATAATCTATTTAATTATTTGCAAAGAAATATCTATTTAATTTCAACTATATATTTAATGCTACTTCAAAAGCTTCTTTTGTTGCATCCAATGCTCTACGAGCCTTTACTGCATCACCAACAACATAAGTTTCAGTAACAAATTTCTTTACTTCTTCACTTAATGGGTCATAATTACGAGAACCCATAGCAAGCACTACTGAATCAAATCCTTTTAAATTATCTTCTGTTCCATCTGCAAGTGAATAGTCAACTCCATCGTTATAGAACTTAGCAACTTTAGCACCAGTAACAGTATGTATATTGTAACTTTCAAAATCATCCATAAGGAATTTACGATGTTCAGAAATTACATCTGCACCAACTTGTTCTCTTAATTCAATAACAGTAACATCATGTTCTTGTTCACCAAGGAAGGCTGCCACTTCACAACCAACCATTCCACCACCAACAACAAGAACTTTCTTTCCACAAGATTCTTTTCCATCAAGAAGATCAACTGCATGTATTAATCCTGATTCATTAATTCCTGGTATAGGAAGTACAAGTGGAGTTGCACCAGTAGCTACAATAACTACATCAGGTGATTTTTCTTTTATAAACTCTACTGTAACTTCTGTATTAGTGTATATTTTTACACCATATTGATTACATTTTGAAATATAACTACGAACTAAATTAGTAATATCTCCTTTACCTGGAGGATATGCAGCTAAACGCATTTGCCCACCAAGCATTTCAGATTTTTCAACTAGAGTTACCTTATGCCCTCTCTCAGCACATACCCATGCTGCAAGCATACCTCCAACACCGCCACCAACAACAAGAACTTCTTTTGTAGTTTCAGCTGGTTTAAGTTCAGCTTCATGACCTAATATCGGATTTGCAAGACAAGCTATAGGCTTACCTTGGAACATATTTGGTACACAACCTTGTAGACATGCAATACATGGTATCATTTCATCTAACTTACCATTTTTAGCTTTGTTAGGCATGCCTGGGTCAGCTAAACTTTGTCTACCAAATGCCACTAAATCACATCTGCCTTGACGAACCATCAATTCAGCAAATTGTGGCTCTGTATAACGACCAACAGTTATTACTGGTATACTCACAGATTTTTTTATTTCTGTAACTAAATCTGCACTAAATCCAGCATGAAGAACTGTAGGAGCCCACATATATTCATCATGTATATGTATACTACGTGAAACATGAAGTCCATCCACTCCACAATCCTCTAGATAGGCTGCAATTACTGAGCTATCATGTACATCAATTCCACCCAAAATATCATCTGTACTATTTATACGACATAGTATTGCTATAGAATTTCCTACCTTTTTACGTATATTTTCAATTATAAGACGAGGTAATCTCATTCTATTTTCAAAACATCCACCAAATTCATCTACACGCTTATTTGTTCTTGGTGATATAAAACTACTAACTAAATATCCATGAGCACAGTGAACTTCAACAGCATCCACACCAGCTTTTTTTGCACGTAATGCTGCATCTCCATAAGATTCTATAAGTTCATATATTTCTTCAGTTGTTATTGCTAATGGTGTATTACGCCCATTTGATGCAGGTATTGCAGAAGCAGCTTTTAAAGGATACCCTGCAATTTTTTCATTTCCCTCAGAACCAGCATGTTGTAATTGTATAGATACTTTTGAACCAGCATTATGACAGGCATCTATTACATTTTTGAAACTATCTATTGTACTATCATCATACAAACAAGGTTTACGAGGTCCTCCTTTAGCTTTCTTATCCACAACACTAGATTCTATAGTTATTAATCCAAAACCACCTAAAGCACGTTCAAGATAATAAGCCTTAGAAGTTTCACTTAAAGTACCATCTGTGTTTGCAAAATTATTTCCCATAGGAGGAACTACGAAACGGTTTGGAACTGTCATTGAACCAATTTTTATAGGTGTAAACATAGAACTAATCTTCATAAGGTTTTCCTTCCTCTCAAGTTTTATATTTTTTTCTTATATTTTTATGTTTTATATACTTTAATATCAAATAGGTCCATTTTTATTTTGGAGATACTTCTGGCCATGCTTTATCTAATACTTTTTTAGTGGCCTTAAATACAGTCTCAGCTGCAGTTGATAATCCTTTAGCTACTAAAGAATCAGATATTACTTCAACACCTATAACTTCTGGTGATATATTATGTTCTTTGATTATTTTTACAAAATCTTCTGTATTTCCGTATCCTTCACCTGGAGCTACACGGTCATGTAGTGATTCATCTCTAAGTTTTTCATAAGGTGTCTCTAAAACATCACAAACTTGAATTGATACTATCTTTTCTGCTGGAACAGGTGCAAGGTCATCTGCTGTTTGTTTTGCTCTAGCCCAGTGCCATGTATCTAATATAAGCATTGCATTTTCACGGTTACATCCTTTTACAACACGCCATGCGGTAGCTAAGTCTGGCACACCACTATATGGCATAAACTCAAGACCTATGATAAGTTCTCCTGCTCTATCACATAATTCTCCTAATGCAGTTATAATTTGTTCTTCTGGTACCATTTCTAATAGACCACAATTTATATGTTTAACATTAAATAAACGAGCCATATGATAAACATTTTGTTCTTTTTCTTGTTGTGCTTCTGTTCTATCTTCTTTAGTTCCCCATTGAGTTATATATTCTACTTCTGTAACTTTCATATTATATTCATCAAGAATTGAAAGCATTTCTTCGTCTGTAACTCCAGCGTTTTTTGCATCCACATAATTTTCAGCACGTAATCCAATACCATCAAATCCAGCTTCTTTTGCAATGCGAACTCTGTCACGAAATGAAACTTCTGTACCTAATGTATAAGAACTAATAGTAATTGGAATATTAATATTTTTTTGATTATTCATAATTTGAATATGCCCCCTTTAATTTCTTTATAATTAATCTTTTTTTTGATTTTATTTTTTTATTTATTCTACTAGTAGTATTATTTTACTTTAAAAATAAAAATATTTTTTTGATTTATCTTTATCTAGATTTTATAAATTTATTGTATCATGAGACTTTGTTAATAACAAATTGATAATTTCCTATCAATTCATAGATTTTGTTTATAGATTTTATTGATAATATAATTTATTAATGTATTCCTTAGCTCTATTTATCTAAAATTTAAGACAAAAAACGATAAATTTTTTTAAAAGCTTTTATTATTATGCTGTAATCATATATAATAAAAATGTGAAAAACTTCTTTAAGGTCAACTTCTTTAAATATATACAAATAAAAATACGATACTCATGAAAGGATGAACAAAAATTGAATTTATATCACTTACGCTATTTTGTTACATTGGCACATTTAGAGCACTATACAAAAGCAGCAGAAAATTTATCTATAACACAACCAAGTTTGAGTCATGCTATTTCTTTGTTAGAAAGTGAACTTGGAGTGTCTCTATTTGAAAAGGAAGGTAGAAATATAGTTTTAACTAAATACGGTAAAATATTTTTAAAAGATGTGGAAAAATCATTAGAAATCTTAGACTCAAGTGTAAAATCACTAAAGATAACTGGTACTGGTGAAGGTCAAATTGACTTAGCTTTCCTTAGAACACTTGGTACAGACTTTATACCTGATATGGTTCATAGATTCTTAAAATCTAATCCTGATAAATCAATTGACTTTAAATTTCATACAGGTGTAACCACTGATATTATCCAAGGTCTTAAGGAAAGAAAATATGATATTGCTTTTTGCTCAAAACTTGAAAAAGAAAAGGGAATTGAATTTATACCTGTAGCCAAACAAGATTTAGTATTAATTGTACCATATAGCCACCCACTGGCTACAAAAGATACTATAGATTTAAAAGAAACAATACCTTATCCTCAAATAGTATTTAATCAAAGAAGTGGACTTAGATATATAATTGATGACATGTTTAAAAAAATAAATCAACAGCCTAACATAGTTCATGAAGTAGAAGAAGACCAAGTAATTGCTGGATTAGTTGCAAAAAATTTCGGAATTGCTGTAGTACCAAATATGTCCATGCTTAAGTTTACAAAAGTAAAGGTAATTCAAATTGTTTACCCAAGTTGGGAAAGAAATTTTTACTTAGCAGTTATAAAGGATAGATATTTACCTCCTGCAATTAAAAATTTCAAAAATTTTGTCATTAGAAATGCTCAATTATAAGAATTAATAAAAGAGGTTATTTTTAAATAGTCTCTTTTTTGGGATTTCTTCCAAAATAAAAAAATCTATACTTCTAAAAGTATAGATTCTTAACTGACAGTCGGCATCCGAGTCTCAGTAATAAGCGTTATATAACAGCAACTGTATTTCAATTCCTGAATAACTAAGTTATTTATATTATACCAATTTTCTAAAAATTTGTCAATCTATCTATCTCATTTTTTCAAGCCATGGTCCGACAGGCTCTACAATTGGAACTTCTTTAAAACCCCAATTTCTTATGTCATTTAAACTAGTTGGAGTGTATATTTTACTTCTTACAGATTTAAATATTTTATTTTTTTCTCCATATTGCACACATTTTGGATTTGCTTCTATTAATCCTCTTCTAGCTCTACTAAGAGGATTACATAGAATGTCAGCTATTTCTAGACCCTCTCTGTAATCTACATCTTCCTTTTTTGCAATTATAAAGCCTTTTACCTTGTCTCTTAACTCTTCATCTATATCTAAGTATATTGTTCCATTATTAAAAACATCAAAAAATGCCTTTTGTACTTTTAAATTTGAAACATCATCTCTTGATTCAATAACTATTCTTGCAGACTCTACATTTTCATTATTTACAAATGAATAGAAATTTTGAAGTACATGTATAAAAGCCACAACATAAGGTTCCTTTGAAGGTGCATAATATTTTTTTAATCTAGCCTTATCTACTGTTACTGATATTATGGTGCACTCTAGCTTAGATAGAAATAAAGGTAATTCATCATAAAATAACTTAATTTGTGAATCATCAAACCTTTCAAATGCTCTTGACTTTCTGGATATGTCAGTCAAGTGTATTCCTATATTACTAGTTCCAAAACAATACTCTTTAAATGCATCCATCTCTTTTCTTAAGCAGCAGACATAATCACCTTGACTCACTGCATATTTATATTCAAAAATTACTCCTGTTAATGTAAATGGGTCCTCATGATTTATATCAGCTCTCCCACTTTCATCAATAAACATTATATACTTCTTCTTTATAATTTCACTCACCCTCTTAACATATGATGATATCACCTATATTCATTTTATATGAGTTTTGAAAATATTCCAAGATTTTTAGATAACTAAAACTTAATTTTATAATAAAAAAATTGAGATATAAACAATCAAAGCCCTAGGCTGTTGAATTTTATATCTCAATTTCATTTTATACATTAATTATATAGTTTTATTATTTTCCAAGAATATCTATTAATTTATCCATGCCTATATAAGATACTCCTCCTCCAATTTGATAAGGAGTTTCAACTTTTTTATTTGCAAATACTCTATTTTGTTCTGATGATAATCCTGAATTATCCATTAAAACTATTGGTGAGTGTAATTTTGCAGCTAATGGTCCAGCTGATAAAGCATCTACTAAAGCATCTGATTTGCTAACTAATACAGATTGTAAATCAGTATCACCATAGAATTTTTCTATAACTTTAGCATTAGTATCTAATCTGTCATTTCCATATATTCTATTTCCTGAAACATCTTCAGTAGTTATTTCATTCATTTTAGCTATTGCTGAATCATTGATTGCATTTGGTCCACCTATAAAATATGCATTTTCTAATTTTCTTTCTGTTAGCCACATATAAGATTCTTCTGTAATTCCATCTTTCTTAACTAATATTATAGGTTGTTTTTCTTCTCCAGCCTTAGAAGCTACAGATAGAGCATCTGCTTCTCCATTTCCAGAAACCATATAAGCTGTCTTTATTTCTTCTCTGTTTCCAAGTTCATTAGCTATTCTTATAGCAGTTTGATATCTATCTTGACCTGATATTCTCTTTGTATCTGCATTGAAAGTAGTCTTTATTTCTTGTTCTAATTTAGAGCTTATTGCATTTTCTCCACCTATTAAAATTACTGTTTTAGGTGCTAATGAATTCATTTCTGCAACAGTTTCAGTTGGTAATTTATCTGTATTAGTAAGTAATATTGTTGCATTGTAACTACTTGCTAAAGGTGTTGCTGTTATTCCATCTGCTATTGCATTTCCATTTACTAATACAACAGTATCTGAATTATCAGCGTTCCAATTTCCAACTTCACTTATTTTTTTAGCTGTATCAAATCTATTTGCTCCTATAACTGTATTCCATGTAGGGTTTATTGTTCCATCTTCATTAAAAGTATAATCTTTTCCATCTATTTTTTGAGTTCCTGTCAACATTTTACCGTCTTTGTCTAAATAGTAAGATTTACCTTCTAATTGTTGCCATCCTGTTTGCATTACTCCTGTTTTGTCAAAGTAATACTTATTACCATCTATTTCTTGCCATCCTACTACTGATAAGCCATCAGTTCCTAGATAGTACTTCTTGCCATCTTTTTCTTGCCATCCTGTTTGCATTACTCCATCTGAATTAAAGTAATAAGTTTTTCCATCAATTACCTTCCATCCAGATACTCTTGCGCCATCAGTTCCTAAGTAATATTTTTTGTTATTAATTGTCTTCCATCCTGTTTGCATTACTCCTGAAGCATCAAAATAATACATTTTTCCATTTACTTTTAACCAACTATTTTTTTGGTATGTTCCATCAGATTTTACATAATACTTCTTACCATTTTCTGTCTTCCATCCTGTTTGGTTTAAATTTATCTTATATTTTGCTGCTATTTTAGTATAACTGTCATTACTATAATCTATAATTACATCTGAACCTACTGGAACTTGGTCAAATAACCATCTAACCTCTTTATTGTGCATTCTTATACATCCACCAGAAATGTGTTTTCCTATAGAACTTTCATTGTTATTTCCATGTATTCCATATGTATCTCCATAAGTTCCTTTTAATGCTAATCCCATCCATCTATCTCCTAATGGATTTTTTGGGCTTCCTCCAGGTATATTTCCTTTATAATATGGTCTATTTTTTATCTTGTTAACTACCTTAGTTTTCCCCGTTGGTGTCTCTGAACCTTTTTTCCCTGTTGCAACTTTAAATTCTTTTACAAGCTTGCTATTTACAAAATATCCTAGAGTATTTTTTCTTGAGTTTACTATAATTACATGTTTACTGGCTGCACTTGATTCTGGTACGCCACATGCAAATACTAAAACTAAAGTCATTGCTAGTACTAAATACTTTTTTAGACTTTTTTTCACTATAACTTCCCCCTCTTTTAGAAACATAACTACACGCCTCTAATTATAACATAAAATTACCAATATCTTGTATTTACAAATTTGTTACATTTACCCCTTTAATATACATTTTATGCTTCGTATCCATTTGGATTCATACTTTGCCATCTCCAAGAATCTTGGCACATTTCTTCAAGTTCATATTTAGCTTTCCATCCAAGTTCTTTCTCTGCTTTTGATGAATCTGCATAACACATTGCTACATCTCCAGCTCTTCTTCCAACAATTTTGTATGGTATCTCTTTTCCACTGGCTTTAGAAAATGCTTTAACTAAATCAAGAACACTATATCCTTTACCAGTTCCTAAATTATAAACAACAAGTCCTGGATTTTCTTCTAATTTTTGTAATGCCTTTACATGACCAGCAGCTAAATCTAATACATGTATATAATCTCTAACTCCAGTCCCATCATGAGTTGGATAATCATTTCCATACACACTTAATTCTTTCAATTTACCTACTGCTATTTTTGTTATATAAGGCATTAAGTTACTTGGAATTCCATTTGGTTCTTCACCAATTCTTCCACTCTTGTGAGCACCTACTGGATTAAAATATCTTAAAAGTGCTATATCTAATGACTCATCTGCTTTCGATATATCCACTAACATCTGCTCTATCATAAGCTTCGTTCTTCCATATGGATTAGTTACAGAAAGTGGAAAATCTTCTAATATAGGACAAGTATGCGGATCTCCATATACAGTAGCTGATGAACTAAATACAAATTTCTTAACACCATATTCTCTCATTAATTCAAATAAATTTAATGTACTTATTAGATTATTGCTATAATATTCAATTGGCTTTTCCACTGATTCTCCAACTGCTTTTAAAGCTGCAAAATGTATAATAGATTCAATATTATTTTCTTTAAATACAATGTGCATTTCATTTTTGTTGGTTATGTCAATATTATAAAACTTTACTTGTTTTCCAGATAGTTCTCTAATTCTATCAACTACTATTGAGTTACTATTACTTAAATTGTCAACTATAACAACTTCATAACCTGATTCTAAAAGTTCTATTGCTGTATGGCTTCCTATATATCCTGCTCCTCCAGCTACTAAAACCGCCATAGTAATTACCTCTTTTCTAAATTTATTTTTCGCTTACTTTTTTTCTCATATAATCCATTAAATCATCTTTTAGATTTTCTCTTTTTAAAGCAAAATCTATTGTCGCTTCTAAAAAGCCAATCTTATCTCCCACATCATACCTTCTACCTTCAAAGTTATAAGCATAAATAGCTTCTTGTTTTCCAAGAGTTTGAAGTGCATCTGTTAACTGTATTTCTCCACCTTTTCCAGGTGTTTGTTTCTCTAATATATCAAATATTGCAGGAGTTATTATATATCTTCCAAGTATGGCTATGTCTGATGGTGCTTCTTCAATTGCAGGCTTTTCAACCATATCTTTAACTTTATAAACTCTATCTTCTATATGTTTTATATCTAATATTCCATATTTGTTTGTATCTTCTTTGGCTATCTTTTGAACACCTAGTACAGTTGTTTTATATTCATTGTAAGTATCTATTAATTGCTTTAAACAAGGCACGTCTGAGTCTACTATATCATCACCTAATAATACAGCAAAAGGTTCATCACCTATAAAACTTTTTGCACAGTAAATTGCATGTCCAAGACCTTTTGGCTCCTTTTGTCTTATATAGTGAATATTTACCATATTTGATATATCTCTCACCATTTCTAGCATTTCTGTCTTACCTTTTTGTTCTAGTTCTAACTCTAATTCAACTGATTTATCAAAATGGTCTTCTATAGATTTTTTATTTCTACCTGTTATTATAAGAATTTCTTCAATTCCTGAGTCTATAGCTTCTTCTATTATATACTGTAAAGTTGGTTTATCTACTATAGGAAGCATTTCTTTGGGCTGTGATTTTGTTGCTGGTAAAAATCTAGTTCCTAGCCCTGCTGCTGGTATTATCGCTTTTTTTACTGTCATCTGCATTTTTTCACCCTTCTTCGTAAATTTTCTCTTGTACCAAATTAATATACCATATTTATACTTTTTCTTCAAACTCTATATTATCCCAATTCTTAACATTACAAGAACATAAAGGTAGATGAAATTTCATCTACCTTTAGTTTTTATAAGTTAATATATTATATTGTCTATATTTTACCTAAAACTCACATAGGTACTAAATTTCATCTAAAATGCCCTTTATATCACTATCTATATCATCATCCAAATATGAATCTAAATCTTCTAAATCCACTTCTAATTCTTGATATGTCATGTCAACACTTACATCTTCATCTATATCCATTTCTGATATTAATTCTCCTAAGATGCTATTTCCATCAGTGTCTAAATCTCCATCTATATCTTCACTTATATGGTTTTCATTTAAGACTTCATCTAAATCAATCTCATAATAAACTTCATTATTTTTTTCGTCACTTGAATTTAGTCCTAAAAACTCATAATTAAAATTCCATACATTGTATTTACTTGACATACTTCATTCCTCCTGTGAAAAACATATTTTCATCTAGCTTATTGGCTCCATAATCAACAGAATTATATATTTTTTCAATTATGTCTTTTCTTCTTTCATTTGTATTATTATTTAATGTTAATTGTTTAAATACATATGTATTTGTTATTCTCTCGAATAATACTTCTCTTATACTATCATCATTAATATTTTTATAGTTTTTCCATAAAGCTTCAAATAACTTAAACATCTCTCTACTAGTTTCATCCACATAGTAAGGATACATATTTTCTACTAAATGATTTAATCTTGATATAGCTTGTTTTAAAAATACATCCAAGTTTGCACTTTCACTTTCCTTTAACATCCTATAATTGTATCGCTTCTTATCTTCACCTGATATTACAAATATAATATTATCTAAGCTTTTTTCAACTCCATCTAAATAACTACTTATATTATATGATAAATCAAAGAATAAATTTTTAATCTGTCTAAATACTTGCACATCAAGTTTTGCATTATACTTTTCAAATAACTCTATCTCTTGATTTTCTAATATTCTTGGAGTATAAGCTGATATTAAGTCTAAATTATTTCTCTGTTCTTGTATCTGATTATAAAGTGCATTTATGACTTCTATTCTTATTTCATCATTCAATTCTCTTTCTAGCACTTTATCAAATTCAGATTTCATGTAATAAATATTTCCAAAGAAATTAAATATTATCATATCATTCATAGCTTTAGACCAATTTTTATATAAAATCTCAACAGAAACTTCTTTAAGTAGTGGTTTTTTTGCATATATAAAGACATCTTGCATAAGTTTTTGAACCATGCTTCTACTTAAATTTAAAATTATTTTTTGATTATTAAATTTTATTTCTGTTTCTACAAAATTAGAATTTTTACTTTCAATATCTCTATTAATTACAATATCTTTAACATCACTATTTTTTATAGATATAATTTCTTTTTGGAAAGACTTAAGTATCGTTAAACTATTAAAATCTTCTTGAATAAAAAATGGGGCATGCTTTAATGTATATCCTACTATTTCATTTTCTATATCTTTTAAATTCTCTATTTGCATGGCTTCTTTATTTTTATCATTTATGTGCAAGTTAAATACATTTTTATTATCATATAATATAATGTCTTCTCCTAAAATTAACTTTGAACAATTATCTTTTGTTGACTTAACAATAGTTTTTTTAGACTTCTTATTTATAAAAATAAGTTGATCCTGATATTTTACTAAAAGCATATTTGTATTTTTATAATCAAATCCATCTATATTTCCTGATATTTTACAGAATACTATATCACAATCTTTAGGAAGATTTCCTATTTTCTTATTATCTTTAACTCTCTCACTTAAATCGGCTGGAACTATATTTTCTATATTATTATTAAATATAGAAACAGACCTTACTATAAGACCTTCTCTTTCCATATGAAAATAGCCCTTTAGAGAAACTCTCTTCTCTTCTAAAATATATCTTTCTATATCATCAAAGTTTATTTCAAATCTATTTTTTCCACTGATGAATATAAACTTTTCATTATCTTTATTAATTCCACCCATATAAAATTTATTATCATCTAAACTCAAGATAGTCATGTTGTCTTTTAAATAAAATATAAATTCTCTTTGGCTCTTACAGATTAAATCATATTCATCTAAAGTTATTTTCATAGTTAAACTTGCTGTAACATTCTTACTTGAATTCTCACTTTTTATATAAAAAGGCAAGTTATCTCCATAAATAATTATTTGAGAACCTTCTAAAACTGCTTCTAACTTTTTTTTATTATCTGAAAAACTATATATATATTTTACCCCTGATTCAGCATTAACTTCATCTGCTTTGCTGATTATAATATTACCTAAATTTGTTATATGAAGTTTTTTAGATTCTTTTGAGTATCTACTGATACCACTAAGCTCAAATCCATCTGAAAGCTCATATATAATTTTTTCTCCTAATTTCAACATACCTTCACCGCCTAAACAAAATTATAATTATTTTCTAAAGGTGAACAAAATGCCTCAAAATAAATAATATCTTTTAATACTTTTTATTTTGAGACATAATTTGTCCTTATTTTATAAATATCCTAAGCACCTTCAACTATTTCTTCATAAAGTTTATCTAAATGTTTAACATATTCACGATATCCAGATTTATTTTTTAACTCACTTCTTAAATCTTCATATTTTTGTCTAAGTTCTTCAGCACTTAATGAAGGAGCTGATTCTTTCAAATCTTCTAATTTGTAATCATAGTACTTATCATACATCGCTATATATGTATCAATAGATTTCTTAGCTAATTCATTACATTTTTCTTGTGCTTCTCCATACTCAGAATAATCACCTATCTTCACTTTATAATATCCATTCTCTTGAACTATTGTTGAAGAAATACCTTTAGCTTCATATTCTCTTGCTGTTTCTTTTGCTGTTGCTTCAACTTTAAGTGAACCTGCATAGACAGTATAATATACACCTTTACCATCTTTATATGCTTCCATTTCTTTTGCTTTCTTTTCAGCTTTTTCTTTTTCTTCTGCTTTTGCCTTTTCTTCTGCTTCTTTCTTTTCTTTTTCTGCCTTTGCTTTCTTTTCTTCTTCTGTTTGTTTGTTATTAGCCTGTTGCTGAGTTAGTGCTTTTGGAGGTGTCGTGTCTTTATCATTTTTCTTGTTATTTCCTACTGTTATAAAGTATCCTACACCAACAATCGCCACTATAACTATAGCTATAATAGTCTCTTTTAATCTACTTTTTTTAGAACCAACCTCTTCATCATCTATAGAATCTTCTTCATTTGATTCATAATTTTTTACTTCTGTTTTCTTTTCCTTAGAATTAGACTTAGGAGAATGTTTGGATTTTTTACTATTTTTTTCTTTCTTGTTAATAGGTATTACTACTGATTTTTCACTTTCTACCTTTTTTTCTTCTGCTTCTTTTGGTATTTCATCACCTAATCCATTACTTTCTTTTTCAGATTTAGGCTCATTACTTGCCGATAGTTTTTTATCTAACTCATCATTATTTATTGGTTTTTCTATTTTTATACTGCGCTCTTCTTCTAAACCTTGGTTTATTTCTTCTAAGTTTTCTATATTTTCCTTAATAGATTCATCAGCATCACCTGAAACTACACCAGAAGTATTATCTAAGCTAATTTCTTCTTTTTCAATTTCTTCTACTACATCCTCTTTTTTGCTTTCTCTTTTCATAAATCCAAATAATTTATCTTTTTTTCTACTCTTTTTATTTTCTGATTCAATTATCTCTTCTTCATTTACATCATGCTCTTTTTCAATATCCTCTTTATTTTCTAGAGCATTCTCTATATTTTCATTCTTATTAATTACTTCTTCTTTAGTATCTTCCTCTTTGGTATCTTCTTCTATAGAAATACTACTTCTAAAACAAACATCTTTATCTGCATTTTTTATCATATAAATGTATTCTTCAATATCAATGTCTTTATTTTTTCTAGTTCTCTTTGATACAACATCATTATTTTCTAATTCAGAAGATTTATCTTCTATAACAAGATGTGCTTTTTCCCAGATATCATCACTAATTTCTGTTTTATTTTTAATTACATAATCTATAAATTCCTTAAAATTTTCAGCACCAAATTCTCCAATTATAGTTAGTCTCATCGCACCTTCTATAAGGTCTCTATTTCTTCTCTTCAAAAATTCTAACGCAACTGTTGCACAAACAAAGTCTTTAATAACTTCTCTACCAAAACCATAGCCTTCAACATAAGGAAGTTCCTCTAACCCACATAATTTTTTATATTCATTATATAGAGTTTGAGATATACTTTCATCATTTAAACTATTTAATTTATCCATAAACTTAGCTTCTACATCATTTATCTGTGGTTCTTTTCCTAATTCTGACTTTTTAACTGAATTTAATAAAACATCATTTTCTGAATTATCTTTACCTAATTGTAAATCTTCAATTTCTGTTGCTTTTATTTCTTCACTACTTTGTTCAGAACTTTCTTCTATATTTTTAGGTACTACTTCTTTGCTACTAGCTAATATCTTATTTACACAGAATATTATTTCTCTTTTTAGTTCTCTTTTAGCATCAGCTTGATTCTTAAGAAATAAACTTGCACAATCTTTCTTTTCTAAGCTTATCTTTCTAAGTGTTATATTAAGAAGGTCTTTATATAGATTTAGAACCTTATAATCCTTTTCTAAACGTCTTCGTCTCTCTAATAGGTCCATTTTATCATAAGCTAAAAAACTACTTAAATCGTTGGCTTTTAGACAGTCTAAACCATCCTTCATTGCCTTATTTACATACTTTCTACATTTAGCTGTAGTTAATTCTAATTCTTTCTCTAATTCATCTATTTCAGGTATGTATTTATCTACTATCCATTTCCCAATAAGTGGTTCTGTATTTCTTGCTAATGTTTTATAAAACAATATATTAAATTTTAAAAGCTCAGCATATTTTGCTTCGTTAAATTCTACTTTTTCAAATTTCTTTTCTAAAACACCTTCTAATTTTTCATTTATCTTAGACTCTTGTTTTAAAAAACTTGCTGTGACATTTAAAACAGTATTTCTTATTATATTATTTTCACTCAAAACCTTCACTCCTTAAATCAATTATTTTATTGTGATATTTACATTATGTAAAATTACTAACTTGATTATGATATTTTAATAATTAGTTGCTAAATTTACTACATCTTATATCATATCATATTATTTACATCATTTTACTTTTTCTTTTTATATCTATCTTATATTATACCATTTTTAATATCTGTACTAACTTATATTACAATATTCCACAAAATTTTAAAAGTAAATTAGACAAATTTGCAAATAAAAAAACATCAGTTTAAACTGATGTTTTACCTATCGAAAAAATTAAGCAAGTCTATAAGCGGAGTTCTGTATTAGATAATCATCTTTCTAGGCTTATTGTCACCAATAAGCTCAAGCGACCTACCTACCGGAGAGTACGAGCAGCACTCTTTATTCCTATCTTGGTCTTGCTCCAGGTGGGGTTTACATAGCCAACTAGTCGCCTAGCTGCTGGTGAGCTCTTACCTCGCCTTTCCATCCTTACCACATAAAAGTGGCGGTTTATTTCTGTTGCACTATCCTTAGGATTGCTCCCACTAGGTGTTACCTAGCACCCTGCTCTATGGAGCTCCGACTTTCCTCATGTAAAATTACATGCGATTATCTGGCTTACTTAATATTCATTTTACTTAGCTATGTTATCATAAATTCTTAAATATGTCAAAGTAATATTATACTAAAAATTTAAATTTCTTCAAAAATAGTGTAATATATGTATATAAACTATTATTTATGATTTGAGGTGGAATATTGAAAAAATTATATAGGGTAATAATTAATATCATACTAATATTAGTAATAATCTACAGTGGATTTAATATATACTTAAAGCTTAACAAATACAACCAAGACACTAAAATATCTGCTCAACTTCAGAAAAAAGAAAATAAAAAAGAAGACTTATCGAAAATAAACAAAGATTTTAAGTTTTGGCTTTCTGTTGATAATACAAACATAAATTATCCAGTTGTACAATCTAAAGATAATTCTTATTATCTTGACAAAGACTTTTATGGTAAAAAATCTATCTCAGGTACATTATTCATGGATTATAGAAATAAATCTCTGGATGACCAAAATGTTATAGTATATGGACATAATATGAAAAACAAAACAATGTTTAATAATCTAAATAAGTTTAAAGATGGTGATTTCTTTAAAGAAAACAATCAAATAAAAATCACTATGGATGAAAAAGAATTCTTATATGAAGTATTTTCTGCCTATATTGTAGAATCTGATTATGATTATCTAAAAACAAGCTTTAATAGTGAATCAGACTATCAAAAATACATAGATACTATTACTTCCAAATCATTACATAAATCAAATATTAAAGTAAATAGCAAGGATAAGATAGTTACACTTTCTACATGCACTTATGAATTTGACGATGCTAGAATGGTAATCCATGGCAAATTAGTTTCAAATTAAATATACATATCTTTCTAACGATACCTACACAAATAATCAAAATTTTACATTAAGGCATTCACATACAGATTAAAATAATTATTTTAATCTGTATAGCTATTACTTACTTAAATTTATCAATTCCCTGTCTATTTCTATAAAATATACAAAAGAATAAATATATTGTACAATAAAAAAGACTATGTTTTTAACATAGTCTTTACTGGAGCTGGTGATAGGAATCGAACCTACAACCTGCTGATTACAAGTCAGCTGCTCTACCGTTGAGCCACACCAGCGCACTTATTCTATTATGAGTTAAATTAACACTCTAAAAACTACATATATATTTTAATCAATGAACATCAAATAAATATTGGTCAAGTCCTCGACCTATTAGTATCGATAAGCTAAATACATTGCTGCACTTACACCTTCGACCTATCAACCAGATAGTCTTTCTGGGGTCTTACCCTTGCGGTGGGAAATCTTATCTTGAAGTTGGCTTCGCGCTTAGATGCTTTCAGCGCTTATCCATTCCGTACATAGCTACCCAGCCATGCCCTTGGCAGAACAACTGGTACACCAGAGGTACGTCCATCCCGGTCCTCTCGTACTAAGGACAGGTCTTCTCAAATTTCCTACGCCTGCGACGGATAGGGACCGAACTGTCTCACGACGTTCTGAACCCAGCTCGCGTACCACTTTAATGGGCGAACAGCCCAACCCTTGGGACCTACTACAGCCCCAG
>NZ_JAGWCS010000052.1:0-26527 GCF_020657705.1 Clostridioides sp. ZZV15-6598
GTATTATATATAATAGATATATGTTCGAGTTATTATATATAATTACTGATTTTACTAAATACCTAAAAGGAGGAAATTTTATGTTTAATATATCATTTTTCGAAATGTCAATATATGAAATAGCAGTTACTACAATATATATAATTAATTTCATGGTTATACTAAATCTCATTTTTAGAGAAAAGAGAAATATAAACACAACTCTAACATGGCTTCTTATATTAGTATTAATACCAGCTCTTGGATTTATACTTTATATAGCTTTTGGTAGAAATATTTCAAAAAACAATATGTTTAGAGTAAAAGAAAAGGACGATAAGATAATCAAAAGCAATATACTAGATACTCAGGTTAAATTACAATCTACATCTGAAATTGATTCAGAAATACATCAACATAAGGATATGATTTATGCATTAGCTAATTCAAATAATGCCCATTATACCAATAATAATGATGTGTGGATTTACGCTGAGTCTAGTCAATTTTTTAACACTCTTCTTGAAGAACTTAAGAAAGCAAAAAAATATATAAACATACAGTTTTACATTTTCAAAGATGACAAAATCGGAACTGAAATAATTGACATTCTAGTAGATAAGGCCAAAGAAGGTGTAGAAGTAAGACTTTTATTTGACGCCGTTGGTGGTAGAACACTAAAAAATAGTACACTTTCTAGATTAAAAGAAAGTGGTGTTAAAGTTGGAAGTTTCTTTCCATCATTCTTAAAAATTGTAAATTTTAACTTAAACTACAGAAACCACCGAAAAATTGTTGTCATTGATGGAAAAGTAGGATTTGTAGGTGGATACAATGTTGGAGACGAATATCTAGGCAGAAATCCAAAATTTGGTCTATGGAGAGATACACATACTAAACTTACTGGTGATTGTGTAATTGACCTAAATATGAGATTTATCCTTGATTGGAGATATACAACTAAAGAAGATTTAGATTTAGAAAAGTACTTCGTAGAAAGTGAAACACCTTCTGATTATCCTTCTGAAAATATTGGGATTCAAATAGTATCAAGTGGTCCAGATATATCAGAGCTAGACGAAATTAAATATGGTTACCTTAAAATGATTCAGAAAGCTAGAAAGTATATATATATACAGAGTCCTTATTTAATACTTGACTCAACATTTATAGATACTTTAAAAATAGCATGTTTATCTGGTGTTGATGTAAGAATTATGATTCCTTCTAAACCTGACCATCCTTTTGTATACTGGGCATCATATTCATATGCTGGAGAACTTTTAAAATTTGGAGCTAAAATCTACACTTATGGTGAAAATGCATTTTTACATGCTAAAACAATAGTTATAGATGACTCTATATGTTCTATAGGAACAGCTAATATGGATATAAGAAGCTTTGAGCTTAATTTTGAAGTAAATGCTTTTATGTACTCTTCAAAAAAAGCACTAGAACAAAGAGTTATATTTGAAAATGATATTTTAGATTCAAAAGAAATAACATTAGATGTATATAATTCTAGGTCTACTTATATAAAAATCAAGGAATCAATTTCTAGACTATTATCATCAGTTTTATAAATCTTTTATTTTATAAAAATTTTACCTTTTGGTTTATTTTTTAAAGTTTTTTATATATATTATTTTTTTTTTATTGGATTAATTATATTTTTTTTATTTTTTTTAATTATTTTGAATTATTTTATATTATAATAGACTAGTATAGTTTTTTTTTTAATAGGTAACTTTTTTGCATTGTTTTTATGAATAAAGAAATTGTTGTATATTATTCTTTCTTTATTGTTTTGGTTTTGTTCACCAACATAATATTGGTGTCAACTCATGGTTAATTATTTTATGAAAAATAATAACTTTAAAAAGAAAAGGGGGATTTGTTATGTGCGATTTTATTTCACACAACAAGCAGTTATTTGACGAATTAGATATATTTATTGACTCTCTTGCAACAAAAGAAGGTGCTTTGATACAAGTTCTACATGAAGCTCAAGGTATATTTGGATATCTTCCAAAAGAGGTACAACTTCATGTTGCTAAAAGACTTGGAGTAGCTCCTGCAAAGGTATATGGGGTTGTTACATTCTATTCTTATTTCACTACAGAACCTGTAGGTAAGTATAAAATAAGCGTCTGTCTAGGTACTGTATGTTTTGTAAAAGGTGCTGATAAGATATTAAGTGCTTTTGAAAAACAGCTTGGTATAAAAGTTGGAGAAACTACTAGTGATTTTAAATTTTCTTTAGAAGGTTTAAGATGTTTGGGGGCATGTGGTTTAGCTCCAGTTGTTACTGTAAATGGTAAAGTTTATGGTAAAGTAAAACCAGATCAAGTAAGCGAAATATTAGATACTTATAGAGAATTAGAATTGAATTGTTAAGAGGGGTGAATAAATAATGCGTAAAGTAAATTCATTTGATGAATTAAAAGTTTTAGCTGATGAGCTAAAACCTAGTCTTAGCCTAAGAAAAAATTATTCTAAGGAAAATGTATTAAGAAGAGAATTACTTGTTTGTTGTGATACTGGATGTACATCTTCAAACAGTATGGAAATAGTTAGTGAATTAGAAAATGAAATAAAAAAATCAGGAATACAAGACAAAGTTGATGTTCGCCTAACAGGTTGTTTTGGTTTCTGTGCTCAAGGACCTATCGTAAAAGTTTATCCTGATAACGTTTTCTATGTGAAAGTTGAACCAGCTGATGCTGAAAAGATAGTTCAAAATCACTTAATTAGAAATACAGTTGTTGAGGAATTATTATATGAAGAAGAATCTTTAAATAAAAAAGTAGAAGCACAAGAAGAAATGTCTTTCTACAAAAAGCAATTACGTATAGCTCTAAAGAATTGTGGACTTATAGACCCAGATAGTTTAGAGGATTATATTGCTAATGATGGTTATTTAGCTTTAGGTAAATGTTTAACGTCTCTTACTCCTCAAGAAGTTATTGCAGAAGTAAAGACTTCTGGTCTTCGTGGTAGAGGAGGAGCTGGATTCCCTACAGGTTCTAAATGGGAAGCTGCTTCAAAGAATCCTGCTGGTCCAACTGATAAAAAATTTGTTGTCTGTAATGCTGATGAAGGAGACCCTGGTGCATTCATGGATAGATCTGTACTTGAAGGAGACCCTCATAGCGTACTAGAAGCTATGGCGATATGTGGATATGCTATAGGCTCTGATACAGGATACATATATATAAGAGCTGAATATCCAAAATCTATAGAAAGACTAAAAGTGGCTATAGCTCAAGCTGAAGCACATGGCTTACTTGGTGAAAATATTTTAGGTACTGGATTTAACTTCAAATTAGAATTAAAATATGGTGCAGGAGCTTTCGTTTGTGGTGAAGGTACAGCTTTAATGCATTCAATTGAAGGTAGACGTGGTGAACCTAGAATGAAGACTTATAGTTCTTCTAAGAGTGGATTATGGAAATCTCCTACTTGCTTAAACAATGTTGAAACTTTTGCTAATATTCCAGCAATCATACTTAAGGGTGGAGACTGGTTTGCTAACTTAGGTACTGATGATTCTAGTGGTACTAAAGTTTTTGCTCTTGGTGGAAAAGTAGAAAATGTAGGCCTTGTTGAAGTTGCAATGGGTACTACTTTAAGAGATATTGTTTTTGAAATTGGTGGAGGAATTCCTGAAGGTAAAAACTTCAAGGCAGTTCAAACAGGTGGACCATCTGGTGGATGTATACCAACTGAACATTTAGATATACCTATCGACTTTGGTTCATTAAGCTCTATCGGCTCAATGATGGGTTCTGGTGGTATGCTTGTTCTTGATGAATCTGACTGTATGGTAGATATAGCCAAATTCTTCCTTGAGTTTACTGTTGAAGAATCTTGTGGTAAATGTACACCTTGTCGTATAGGTACTACTAGATTATTAGAAATATTAACTAAAATTACAGAAGGTAATGGTACTCTACAAGATTTAGACGACCTAGAAAACCTTGCTGAAACTATACAAACTGCTTCATTATGTGGTCTTGGTAAAGCTGCTCCAAACCCTGTTTTAAGTACTCTTCAATATTTTAAAGATGAGTATATAGCTCATGTTGTAGATAAGAAATGTCCTGCTGGCAAATGTCAAAACTTACTTTCTTATTTCATAACAGATGCTTGTAAGGGTTGTACAAAATGTTCTAGAGTGTGTCCTGCTGGTTGTATAACAGGTTCTGTTAAAGAACAACATACAATAGATACTTCTAAGTGTCTAAAATGTGGTGCTTGTATAGATAATTGTACATTTAATGCTATAATCAAGAAATAACTTATTTGGAGGAGGAATAACAATGAGTTTAGTTAATTTAACTATCAATGGCAAACATGTTTCAGCACCTAGTGGAACTTCTATCTTAGATGCTGCAAAACTAATAAATATAAAAATACATAACCTTTGTCATTTACATATGAATGAAATAGATAAGCTTGACACTTGTGCTTCTTGTCGTGTTTGTATGGTTGAGACAGAGAGAGGTTTAGTTCCAGCTTGTGGAACAGTTATAAAGGAAGGTATGAGAGTCCAAACTAATAGTGCTAGAGCATTAAATGCTCGTAGAACTATTGTCGAACTACTCTTATCAGACCATCCACAGGATTGTTTTGTATGTGAAAAAAATGGAGACTGTGAATTACAAACTATAGCTGCTGATTTAGGTGTAAGAAAGATAAGATATCAAGGTTCTAAGTCTTTTGCAGGTAAAGATACCTCTACTAAATCTTTAGTTAAAGACCATTCTAAATGTATATTATGTAGAAGATGCGAAACTGTATGTAATGATATCCAAACAGTAGGAGCATTATCTGGAGTTAATCGTGGATTTAATACTTTAGTTAGTACATTTTTTAATGCTGATATGGTTGAAACAGAGTGTACATTCTGTGGCCAATGTATATCTGTCTGTCCAACTGGAGCATTAACAGAAGTAGATAATGTACCTAAACTATGGGATGTTTTAAATAAAAAAGAAAAAACTATAGTAGTGCAAGTTGCTCCTGCTGTAAGAGTTGCTATTGGTGAAGAGTTTGGATTAGAACCAGGTTCAATATCTACAGGAAAAATGGTTGCTGCTTTAAAAGCACTTGGGTTTGAGCATGTATTCGATACAAATTTTGGTGCAGACTTCACTATAATGGAAGAAGCTACTGAATTTATAGAAAGAATTCAAAAAGGTGAAAATCTTCCTATATTAACAAGTTGTTGTCCTGCATGGGTAAACTTCTTAGAACATAATTATCCAGACCAATTAAATCTAGCATCTAGCTGTAAATCTCCTCAAGGGATGTTTGGTTCTATAGCTAAGAACTACTATGCACCTAAAATACTAGGAATTAATCCAGATGACCTTTATGTTGTATCTGTAATGCCTTGTGTAGCTAAAAAATATGAAGCTTCAAGAGAAGAATTAAGTGAATCTGGAATATTAGATGTTGACCTTTCTATAACTACTAGAGAATTAGCTAAGATGATAAAAGAAGCTGCTATTGATTTACCTAATCTTCAAGACCAGGATTTTGATAATCCATTAGGAAAATCTACTGGTGCTGCTTCTATATTTGGAGCAAGTGGTGGAGTTTTAGAAGCTGCTCTACGTACTTCATATGAAAAGATAACTAACAAGACTTTAGATAATGTAAACTTTACTAATGTTAGAGGTCTTAAGGGAATCAGAGAAGCAAGTATTGATGTTGATGGAACTACAGTTAATGTATGTATTGTAAATACACTTAAAAATGCTAGAAAGATGATGGATAAGGTTAGAAGTGGCGAATGTAAGTACCATATTATAGAAGTTATGGCATGTCCTGGTGGATGCGTTGGAGGAGCTGGTCAACCTTACCACCATGGTAATACTGAAATAATTGATAGACGTGCAAATGCACTATATGAAATAGATAGAAACAAAGCTATTCGTAAGTCTCATGAAAATCCTGACTTACAAGCTATTTATAAAGACTTCTTTGGAGATCCAAATAGCGATGTAGCTCACAAATACCTTCATACTCATTATTTTGATAAGAGTTGTATTTATGAAGAATGTCCAAAAGAATGTGCTTGTGAAGAAGCTAAATAAATCTTTATAAATCAAAAAACTAAAATATTCTCAAATAAAAGGATTGTCTTAAAGTGCTTTTAAGTACTTTAGACAATCCTTTCTAAATTAATCATGATAACCTACATTTCTACACTTATCTTGCTTAAAGTATCCCTGCCATTTTCATAAGCTGTTTTGCATTTGTAGTCTTACATCTTCCATCTTTTATAGTATAGTCAAAATAGATTTTATCATCAACATAGTACTCTGAAAAATGGTAGTTTACAATCTCTACATCTCCAGCACTTGAAATGTCACATAACTCAAAATCATGTGTTGTAACCATACTTATAATCCATGGCTTTGATAGTTTCTTTACTGCCTCACTTGCTCCAATAATTCTATCAGCAGAATTAGTTCCTTTAAAAATCTCATCCACTAAAACCAACATAGGTAATTCTTTTATGCTATATTGAATCATTGATTTTATTCTGAGAATTTCAGCATAAAAAGTTGATATACCTTGGCTTACATCATCTTGTATTCTCATAGATGTAAATATAGCCATACATGTTGCATCAAAATTTTTAGCACATACAGGAGCACCTGCATACGCTAATACTAAATTTACACCAATACTTCTTAAAAAGGTCGTTTTACCAGACATATTTGAACCTGTAATGATACAGGTTTGAGAATTTAATTTTATTGAGTTTGCTACAACACTTTTCTCCGCTATTAGTGGATGATATATTTCTTCAACTTCTAACCTTGGGGTGCTTTCACCTTTTATTATTGGAAAACATGTATTTTCCTTTACTTGACCAATAATAGTCAAACTTATTAAAGCTTCAAACTCTCCAATAGATTCAAGCCAGCCTCTAATTTGATTTCCATATACACCTTTCCATCTTTCTAGAGATTCTGCACAGTGATAATTCCACATAAGAACACCACAAGCAACAATATACACTATTTGATTATATCTTAGATTTACTGCATTGCCTATTGAGTTCAATTGTTTAATACCTTTTGAAACACCATTACCTTTAGAAAGTTTTGCTTGTAATTCTTTTAGATATGGGCTTTCGAATGTCTCTTTCTCTAAAACTTCAAACATCTTTTCATATACTTGTATACTTCTACTAAACGAGAATAATGGAGATAAAGTCTGCATAAGCTTTGTATTCCCAAATCCTCCAAATCCTAACTGAAGTACAAAAAGTAAAAAAACAGGTAGCACAGGCAAAAACCCTAATATAAAAAATATAAAAGATAGTATTGTTGCAGTAGGTAGACCCCAAGTAAAAACATGCATCCACTTAGGTATATATACTTTTTTATCTTCTCCATACTCTATAAATGACTCTATACTTCCATCAGAGTTGGTTTTTTGCTCCTTACCAATTATATTACTCAAGGTCTGAATATGGATAGAAAAATCCTGTTTTGACAAGAGCTCTTTTACTGCTGTTTGTCTTTCTAAGATTATATTATCATCTGGATTTTCATTCCATAAAAACTTAGCTAAAGACTTCTTTCCATAGGATGTATTAGCTATACAAATATACTGATATAGTGATGCTCTTCCAAATAAATCTAAATCTTTTGCTTGTGAATTTTCTTCTTGTATATACTCTTTACCATCTATTTTGAATTCTTTCCACTCATCACCAAATCTCTTAACATACTTATCTAGCACTTCACCCTTACTCTTAAAATATGACTCTTCCTCTTTTATTTTATTATGAATAACTAAAAGTGAAATAAATAGAATCAATGCCACAATTCCAACAAAAATACCTACTGTATTTTTATTGTAAAATCCAATAGCAAATCCTGCTATCAATATTAAAAAGGATATTAACCTAGCTGTACTTAGATTATTTGATTTTTTATTTAAGAGCAATTCTTTTTCAGTAGTACTTTCTAAAAGCTTACTAAAATAGTTTATTCCCATAAAGACTCCAACTTCCTTATCATATAATAATTTAAATATAGTATTAAATTTAGCCTAATAACTTTAAAAGTTAATTTAAATTCTGATTATATAATATATATTTTATAAATAATCCTTGGTGGCTTAGCAGAACTTGATTGTAACCATCCCACCAGAATCGCAGTTGCGCAGTTCTAGTTGTCCTGCATGCGTTTTTACTACTTGTGCTGCAAACCAAAGGCCAAGGCCGTTATGTCCATCAGCGCCACGTGCTGCATCTCCGCGCCATAGGCGCTCTGTTGCATGGTGTAACGCCGCCTTGCTAAATCCGTTGCCTTCATCACACACAGTGACTTGCCAGCCGCCATCTATCATACAGCCTTTCAAGTACACGTTTCCACCCGTCGGTGTATGTTCAATGGCATTCTGCACAACATTACCTAGGGCGCGAAGTAAATGGTCTTTCTGAATGCTCGCAGCACCCTCCAGGCCGTTTTGGGTTTGCAGGCAGACCATCTTGGCTTCTGCAATGGCCATTGTGCTCTCACAAAGCTCATCAAACATGGTACATAGGCTGGTGTTTTCAAATACCTCATCTGCACCAGTGGAGGTTTCCAGCAAGCTGGCAACATACTGCTTGGCCCGGTCATTGCTTGACACAATTGTTTCCACCATTTTGTGGCTTCGCGCAGGCAGCTCTTCATCCAGCAGAAGTTCCGCATTGCCCCCTACAAGAGTGAGTGGTGTTTTTAAATCATGTGCGAGTGCTGCTATTTCCGACTCGCGTTCTTGCTGCGCCGCCCATTGGGAGGACAAGGAACTATACAATGCCTCCCGCATATGCTCCATAGCACTGAGTGCCTGATCGTACTCTCGTATACCTGCATGAGGAATTGTGAAATCCAGCTCCTGCGCACCTACCTTCTCACTCACCTCGCTAAACAGTTTCAGCTTGGAGGAAAGGTACCTACGGAGCCACAGAGTATTAAATAGCAAACAAAGCACCAATGCCACACCAAGTGTGGCCAGCCACAGGTACTCAAATGGTGGCAGCATGTCGCGCAGCACAGGGTTGGCAAACTCTCCCCTGTATTGTGAGCGAAAGATTACAGTGCTTCCATCTGCATAGGTGTGTCGCGAAACATCTATGCTGTAGGTGCCCTCCTGCAAAAATCCGGCCAGGTTTTCCAGCTTCTTTCCCTCTACATTGCTTTCCAACACTTCGCCATTCTGGTCAAATAAAGCGTACTTGGCCAGAAAATCATCACCAGGAGAAACAAAGGTTTTTGGCTCTCCGACCAACATTTGCTTCACCTGTTGGTTGGGGACAGCACTCCGATAAGTAACACCAGTGTTTTGAAGCCACACCAGGGCTAAATACCATACATGGAAACATAACATCATACAGGCAAGCATAACTATAGCAAAGCGCAAAAGCACAAAGGAAAGACTTACAGAACGTTGTCTTTTCGCCATTTGTAGCCCACCCCCCAAACAGTTTCTATAGGGCTGAGTCCGTCGGCTTTCAGCTTAGCGCGGATATTTTTGATGTGCTCTGCAATGGCCGATGAATCGCCCTCAGCGTCAAAGCCAAAAACTGCTTCGTATAATTGTTCTTTAGTGAACACCTGTCCTGCATGCAGGGCCAGATGCTCACAGATGGCGTATTCGCCCTTAGTAAATGGCAGTGTGTGTTCGCCCACGATGGCCGCTTTTGCCTGCATATCTAAGCGCATCCCGCCTCGGTTCAGAGTACTGGTCGGCTGGCGCACCTCCCGCCTCAAATGGGCGTTTACCCGTGCGCGCAGCTCCGCAATACTGAATGGCTTTTTAATATAATCATCGGCGCCCAGGCCAAAACCCTTTACAAGGGCCGCGTCTCCCGCCTTGGCGGTCAGGAACAGGATGGGGCAATCCACCTCTGCACGGATACGGCTACAAATGGAAAAGCCATCCTCGCCAGGCATCATCACATCGAGCAACAGAAGATCGTACAGCTGGCATCGGGCGGTCTGCACGGTAGAAGCATCTGCCTCTGTATCTACCTGGTGGCCGTCCTTTTCCAGGGCAATGCGCACCAGGTCCAACATATCAAGGTCATCATCGACCACTAACAGTTTAGCCATAGTCTATCCTCCTTGTTTTATTCTTGTATGACTTTACCTTCCCATCTACTAAACCATAGTATTGACAAAACTAGAACAATCGAAGTAATAATAATCAGAGAAATAATTCCAAGAGAAATAGGTACACTTGAAAAATCAAAATAATTTTTCAAAAACCGAACCCCCCATTCCCAAGGAATTATCGTCCAAATTTTATCACCAATAGCATTTTCAAAGAAACCTGCTAAAATTGTACCCGATATCCCTAACAAAATAGAAATACTTGAACCAAACCTAAAAGCAATTGGTATGTGTAATAAATATAAAAATAAGTTGCTAAATAAAAATATATAAAATATCACAATATATGAACCAAAGTGTGTTATGCTAATATCTAGAAACAAATTGACTCCAACATAGAAACATAGTTCATATATTATCATACTTATGGCTGAAAGAAACAGTAGAAAGAACAACTTCCCCAGGTATACGCTTCTTCGAGACTCCACTAAACCTAAAGCATTTTGAATATTGTTTATATTCCTGTCTAAATTAATTAAAATTGGAACAACAATACTAACAAAAATCGGATAACATATTTGTAATATAACGAAAAACAACCTCACATCAGGAATAATATGGTACCCAGCAAAAGCGTAATAAACTAAAAATAATGTTGTAACCACTACAGGCAGCAACAAATGCAATAAAATAATTGGAGTTCTTTTGATTTTGGTAAAGTTAGAAAAAAACTCTCTTATAATAGTCATTTTCGATACACCTGCCTTTCGTACCAGCGTGAAAACAAGACTGAAAGAACTAACATAGCAAGCAATGTTATCAATACAAGCAACGAAATTTCTCCTAAATTTAAAATTAATCTTGAATCTGCTTCAACCAATAATCCATTTGGCAAAACTCCAAAGAATGTAACCATAAACCTCGCAGGCCAGCTATATGGGAAGAACCAAAACAAAGGCGTCAAGGAAAAAAATAAACCACCTAATGCACTGGCAAATAAATTTATTATCACAGAACCAACAAATCCTATTTTTTGATCCAAAAATAAACAGAAAGGGATCTGCCATAATAAAGAGAACCACAATAAGCAGTATCCTAAAATATAACTGGTATAAACAATTGCAACTGAAACACCTGACAATATATATTCAGATATAATAGTGATAAACGATAGCAATAATGATATTATCAAAAGATTAAGTGCTATCAAAATTGTTTTAGAAATAAATGTCTTCTTCAAGTCGATGGGCAAACTATAAAGAGTTCGATATTTGTGTTTTTGATCCTTATGATTAACTAAATGACATAAAATCACAATGGATAAAGACGCAATAGGCATAGACCAATTGCAAACTATAGAGCTTGAAAAACCACCTAACCCAATACCAATAAATATAAATATCATAGATATTAAAATTAAAGCTACTGGAATAAATATAATGAGTTTTCTAAATAGGGAGCGTTTAAATTTCAAGTTTTCTACTTTTAAATATGTTCGTAACATCAGAATGCACGCTCCTTTCTGACGATATCCATAAATAATTGTTCTAGATTTTCATTTGCATCAATTTTATCTTGATACAGGAGCAATCCATTGTGTATGATTCCTATGTCATCGGCAACTTGTTGTACTTCGCTTAAAATATGACTTGATATAATTACAGAAATACCAGACTCCACAAATGTCCGAATCATTTGCCTTAATTCTTCAATCCCAAAAGGGTCTAACCCGTTTGTAGGTTCATCTAAGACTAATAATTTTGGGTTATTTAGTAGTGCTAATGAGATACCCAATCTCTGTTTCATTCCCAACGAAAAATCGGATATCTTTTTATTTTTAGTGTCCACTAAGTCCATTTTTTGTAAAACTTCATTACATTTATTTATTGAAATCCCCATAAGAGTTGCTCGCACTTTTAAATTTTCAAATGCTGTTAAATTCTCATACAGTGGAGGTGATTCGATTAATGAACCAATATTCAATAAATCTTTTCGAGTCCAAGGCTGATCGTTGAATAATATTTCACCTGAAGTCGGTCTAATAATTCCTGTAATCATCTTCAATAATGTTGATTTGCCAGCACCATTAGGTCCTAATAAACCGTAGACAGAATTTTTTCTTACAGATATAGATAAATCTTTTATTGCATATGTCTTTTTAAATTTTTTAGAAACATTATTGGTTTCTATTATATACTCACACATTTTAACTTCCTCCATTTCACCTTATTGACAACATTACACTTTTATGAACATATTCAGTGTATATTCCATAGGGTTGTACCTCCTTTTGATTTGTTACTCCTATGGTAACAGTCATTTTTAAGGATTTTATAAGGAAGCAAATGCTTACTAAAAAAATTTTCTTACAGATATAGATAAATATTCTATATAATGTTATTTTATATGCATTCTCTATTACTTAGTATCAATAAGTTTTGATAGTTTCTTAGTAAATTCTTGAGCTGCATCATACCCCATTCCTCTTTGTCTAAAATTCATTGCTGCTACTTCTAGTATCATAGCAGTATTTCTTCCAGGCTTGACAGGAACAACTAACTTTTCTACATTAACACCAAGTATTTCTTCATATTCTTTATCTAATCCAAGTCTATCATAATACTTATTTTCATCCCAAGCCTCTAAATGTACTACTAAATCTATCATTTTAGAATTTTTGATAGCTCCTACACCATATAAGCTTCTGACATCTATTATACCTATTCCTCTTATCTCTAGGAAATGTCTTATTAATTCAGGAGATTGACCCATCAACATACTTTCATCTAGTTTTCTTATTTCTACAGCATCATCTGCAACTAATCTATTACCTCTCTGAATTAATTCTAATGCTGTTTCTGACTTTCCTATACTACTCTCACCCTTTATCAAAACACCTATACCATAAATATCAACTAAAACTCCATGAATTGTTGTATGTGGTGCTAACTTATTATCTAAATAATTTGATAATCTATTTATAAGTCTAGTTGTATTTCTATTTGTACTTAAAAGTATTCTCTTATACTTTTTAGCCTTTTTAATTACATCTGGTTTTATTTCTAAATCTCTAGAAATTATTAAAGCTGGTATTTCATATGAAAAAAATCTATTTAGTACCTCTTCTCGAATTTCATTATCCATCAATCCAAAGAAATTATATTCTGTCTTTCCCACTATTTGTATTCTCTCATATGCAAAGTAATCAAAATACCCTGCAAATTGTAATCCTGGTCTATTTATATCTTGAGAGTAGACATAGTAATCTACATCATCAGGCATGTATACTACTTTAAGTTTTAAATCTTTTATTATTTCTCTTATTGATACTTTATTGCTAGTTTCCATCAATTTTCTTCCTTTCTGAAAAAATTATAAACATTCTCTGCAATGCTTTTATTCATTCCTTCTACTTCTAAAAGTTCTTCAAAAGTAGCTTCTTTTATAGCTTCTACATCTTTAAAGTGACTCAGTAGCGCTTTTTTTCTTTTTTCACCTATACCTTGTATATCATCTAAGATAGATTTTGTCAAAGCTTTGTTTCTTAGACTTCTATGATATGTTATTGCATAATTATGAACCTCTTCTTGTATACTAGCAATAAATCTATATAAACTAGTTGTTTTATCTAACTCGATTTCTTTTTCTTTACATATTAACCCTTTAGTTCTATGCTTATCATCTTTGTACATTCCCCAAAGTGGTATGTCTACATCATTAAGTTCTAATACTTTTTTTACAGCACTAACCTGCCCCTTTCCTCCATCCAACAATATCAGGTCAGGTAAATTTCCATGTTTCAGTCTTCTATCTACAATTTCAGCCATGGAATCATAATCATTAGGTCCAATAACTGTTTTTATTTTATATCTTCTATACTCTTTTTTATCTTTTTTAGCATTTGTATAGACTACCATAGAACCAATTGAATCTACTCCTTGTATATTTGATATATCAAAAGACTCTATTCTTATTGGCAATTTCTCTAAGTTTAATAATCGTTTTAATTCTTCTAATGCTCCAATACTTTTTTCATATTTCCTTTTGTTCATATCAGAAAATTTTTCAAGATACTCTACTGCATTTTTTCTCACCATTTCAACTAGGCTTTTTTTCTCTCCTTTTTGTGGCACTCTTATTGTTACTTTTTGTCCTTTTTTAGACGATAGCCATTCTTCTAATATACAACTGTCTTCTATCTCATCTTCTATAATTAGTTCTTTAGGTATATACTCTTGCTCATTGTAAAATTGTTTTACAAATGAACCTAATATAGAAGCTCTTGGACTATCCATTACTCCTTCTAGGATAAAGTGTTCTCTCCCAACAATCTTACCATTCCTAATAAAAAATACTTGGACACAGGCTTCATTATGAGCTCTTGCCATGGCAACTACATCCTGATTTAAATCGGTTACAGTAGCATCTATTTTTTGTTTTTGTATCATTTCTTCAAGACTCTTTATTTTATCTCTATATATAGCTGCTTCTTCAAATCTAAAATTCATAGAACTCTCATTCATCTTTTCTTTTAAGAGCTCCATCAATTTTTCTTCTTTCCCCGATAAACACATTATAATTTCTTCTATCATCTTTCCATATTCTTCTTTAGATACATTCCCTGTACAAGGCCCCAAGCATTTATTTATGTGTAAGTTTAAACAAGGTCTTGTTTTGTTTTTTATTGCTTTTTCTATGTCTATTTTACAACTTCTTATTGGATAGGTACTATTTATAAGGTCTAAAGTATCATTTACCGCAGTTATATTAGTATATGGTCCAAAATACTTTGCTTTATCTTTAAGCACTCTTCTAACCTTTAAAATTCTTGGATAATCTTCATTTGTAGTTACCTTAATATATGGATAAGTTTTATCATCTCTAAGTAACACATTATACTTTGGTCTATATCTTTTTATTAAATTACATTCAAGTATTAATGCTTCCAACTCTGAATCCGTTATAATATATTCAAATTTATATATATTCTTAACCATAGATTTAACTTTAGATGTATGGTTTTTTGAAGATTGAAAATACTGCCTTACTCTATTTTTTAGAGATATAGCTTTTCCCACATATATTATGTGGTCGTATTTATCCTTCATTAAGTATACGCCGGGCTCAGAAGGTAATTTTTTTAAGTGGTCTTGTATATCAAACATCTCGCCCTCCAAAATATTAAATTTTATAATAAAATTATACCCTAAAATATGAAAATTAAAAAGTTATTCAATTTCCAGCACTATACACAAGTTAAAGTCCATATCCTCTTCTATAATTGATTTAAAAGCAATCTCAAATACGAAGAACAATATGGACTTTATGTTTGGTAATTATCTACAATTTATTTTTAATTTATTTACCTCTAGTATCTTTAATTTATTTTTATACATTTACAGTTAAAATTTCACATAATTTGTATGACCTAAGAGAAATATTTCTTTAAAAATTGACCTGTATAAGAACCTTCGACCTTAGATACTTCTTCTGGTGTTCCAGTTGCAACTATAGTTCCACCTTTATCTCCACCCTCTGGGCCTAAGTCTATTACATAATCACAAGTCTTTATAACATCTAGATTATGTTCTATGACTATAATTGTATTTCCTGTATCTGCTAATCTTTGTAATACTTGAATTAACTTATCTACATCTGCCATATGAAGTCCTGTAGTAGGTTCATCTAATATATATAAAGTCTTTCCTGTTGGTCTTTTACTAAGTTCTGATGCTAATTTTATACGTTGTGCTTCTCCTCCAGACAATTGAGTTGAAGGCTGTCCTAATTTAATGTATGAAAGACCTACATCCATCAATGTATCTAGCTTTCTTTTTATGTTTGGTATATTTTCAAAAAACTCAACAGCTTCTTCTACATTCATATCTAGTATATCAGATATAGTTTTATCTTTGTATTTTACTTGTAATGTTTCCCTATTGTATCTTTCACCCTTACAAACTTCACAAGGAACATATACATCTGGTAAAAAGTGCATCTCTATTTTTATTATTCCATCACCTTTACAAGCTTCACATCTACCACCTTTTACATTAAAACTAAATCTTCCTTTTTTATATCCTCTTGCTTTCGCTTCATTAGTAGCTGCAAAAATATCCCTTATAAAGTCAAATACCCCTGTATAAGTGGCTGGATTTGAACGAGGTGTTCTTCCAATTGGACTTTGGTCAATATTTATAACCTTATCTATATTTTCAATTCCTCTTATTTCTTTGTGCTTACCAGCTCTTTGTTTAAGTCTATTTACTTTACTTGCAACACCTTTATAAAGTATGTCATTTATTAGTGTACTTTTCCCAGAACCTGAAACACCTGTTATACATGTAAACTTACCTAATGGCAATTTTACATCAATATTTTTTAGGTTATTTTCTGATGCTTTTACTACTTCTATAAAACTTCCATTTCCTTCTCTAGTAGTCTCAGGAACTAATATTTGTTTTTTCCCACTTAAATACTGACCTGTTATTGAGTTTTCATTTTCTATTATTTCATCTAAAGTTCCTTGTGCAACTATCTCACCACCATGTATACCTGCACCAGGACCAATATCTATAACATAATCAGCTTCTCTCATTGTATCTTCATCATGTTCTACGACAATTAAAGTATTTCCTAAATCTGTTAGATGTCTAAGAGTGCCTATAAGTCTGTCATTATCTCTTTGATGAAGACCTATACTTGGCTCATCAAGCACATATAATACCCCAACTAATGCCGAACCTATTTGAGTTGCTAATCTTATACGTTGCGCTTCTCCTCCTGAAAGTGTTCCCGCTTTTCTTGATAAATTCAAATAATCAAGACCAACATCTCTTAAAAACTTAGCTCTTCCCTTTATCTCTTTTATAATCTCATGAGCTATAAATCTTTGCTTTTCTGTAAGCGTTACATTTTCCATAAAATCTATCAATTCATTAACAGATAAGTTTGTTACTTCCATTATATTTTTTCCATCAACTAAAACAGATAAAACCTCTTTTTTAAGTCTCAATCCCTTACATTTTGGACAAGGTCTTTCTGCCATATATTCTTCAATTTTATCTCTCATATACTCTGAGTTAGTTTCTTTGTATCTTCTCTCTAAGTTTACTACTACGCCTTCAAAATATGATTTATAATTTCTAGTTCCTCCAAATTTTGATTCATAAACAAACTCTACCATTATATTATCCTTACCATAAAGTAACTCTTGAACAAAATCTTCTGGTAAATCTTTAAATGGAGTTGTCAGAGATACATTAAAATGCTCTGCTAAACTTTTTATCATTTTGCTATAATAAGTATCATCGTTAACACCTGTTGAACCCCATGCAGCCACTGCACCTTGTTTTATTGATAAATCTTTATTTGGTACAACTAGTTCTGGGTCAACTTCTTTACTTTCTCCAAGACCATTACAAACATCACAAGCACCAAAAGGAGCATTAAATGAAAACATTCTTGGAGATAATTCTTCTATCCCAATTCCATGTTCTGGACATGCAAATTTAGTTGAGAAAAGAATCTCTTCTCCATCTATTATTTGAGCTATTACAAGACCATCAGATAGTTTAACTGCAGTTTCAATTGAATCTGCAAGTCTAGATTCTATTCCATCTTTAACTACTATTCTATCTACTACTACTTCTATACTGTGTTTTTGGTTTTTAGTTAAAACAATATCATCACTTACTTCATAGTTTTCGCCATCAACTCTAACTCTTACAAATCCTTCTTTTTTAATATTGTCTAAAACCTTTTTATGTGTACCTTTTTGACCTCTAACAATTGGTGAAAGTATTTGTAACTTGGTTCTATCTGGAAAATCTAGCATTTTATCAACTATTTCTTGAATAGTCATTTGGCTTATTTTTTCACCACAAGTAGGACAATACACATCACCTACTCTTGCAAATAATAATCTTAAATAGTCGTATATTTCTGTTACTGTTCCAACTGTAGAACGTGGATTTTTCGAAGTAGTCTTCTGATCTATTGAAATAGCTGGTGATAAACCTTCAATATATTCTACATTTGGCTTTTCCATTTGCCCTAAAAACTGTCTAGCATAAGCAGATAAACTCTCTACATATCTTCTTTGGCCTTCTGCATATATTGTATCAAATGCCAAAGATGACTTTCCAGAACCAGACAATCCTGTAAAAACTATAAACTTATCTCTTGGTAATTCTAAATCTACATTTTTTAAATTATGCTCTTTTGCTCCTCTTATTATAATTTTATCTTCCATAACCTTGTTTTTACCTTTCTATTTTTCCAATTTTTCTTCCAACTGTTTTACCTTATCTCTTAATTCTGCTGCTCTCTCAAATTGTAAGTTTTGAGCAGCTTCCATCATCTCTGATTTTAATTTTTCTATATTATCTTTAATCTCATCTATATCATCTGTGTCAGCTATTCCATAGACAACTTCTTCCTCTGCGACCCTAGTTGCTTCTATACTATCTCTTACACTTTTTTGTATAGTCTTAGGAGTTATGTTGTGTTCTTCATTATATAAATTCTGTATAGCTCTTCTTCTTTTTGTCTCATCAATAGCATTTTGCATTGAATCAGTTATCCTATCAGCATACATAATAACTCTTCCATTTTCATTTCTAGCTGCACGTCCAATAGTTTGTATTAATGCTGTTTCGGAACGTAAGAAACCTTCTTTATCTGCATCTAAAATTGTTATAAGTGAAACTTCTGGTATATCTAGACCTTCTCTAAGTAAATTTATTCCTACAAGTACATCAAATTTTCCTAGTCTTAAGTCTCTTATTATCTCTGTTCTTTCTAATGTAACTATATCTGAATGTAGATATTTAACTTTTATTCCTATTTCTTTAAGGTAATTAGTTAAGTCTTCACTCATTTTTTTAGTTAAAGTGGTTATAAGCACTCTTTCATTTTTTTCTATTGTTTTAGTTATTTCCCCTACTAAATTATCTATCTGATTATTTATAGGTCTTACTTCTACAATTGGGTCTAAAAGACCTGTTGGTCTTATTATTTGTTCAGCTATAGTCTCAGAATGTTGAATTTCATAAGGACCTGGTGTAGCACTTACAAACAGTATTTGATTTATATTTCCTTCAAATTCTTGAAAATTTAATGGTCTATTATCAAGTGCAGAAGGTAATCTAAATCCATTTTCTATAAGAGATGTTTTTCTTGATCTATCTCCTGCATACATTCCTCTTACTTGTGGAATAGTAACATGCGCCTCATCCACAATTATCAAATAATCATCTGGAAAGAAATCCATTAATGTATATGGTTTTTCTCCTTCTTCTCTTCCAGTAATATGTCTTGAGTAGTTTTCTATCCCCTGACAAAATCCTATTTCCTTTAACATTTCTATATCATACTTCGTTCTTTGCTCAATCCTTTGCGCTTCTAAAAGCCTATCATTTTCTTTAAAAGTCTCAATTTGTTGTTGAAGTTCATCTTCAATTTGAACAATTGCATTTTCAATTCTTTCTGGTGTTGTTACATAGTGAGATGCAGGGAAGATAACCACATGATTTCTTGTCCCAACAATCTTTCCTGTTACATAATCAATTTCTGTTATTCTATCTATTTCATCACCAAAGAACTCTATTCTTATTGCTTTTTCATCATTGCTAGCTGGAAATATTTCTAATATATCCCCTCTAACTCTAAAAGTCCCTCTTGTAAAATTTATATCATTTCTTTCATATTGTATCTCTATTAACCTTTTTATTACATCATCTCTATCCTTCTGCATACCAGGTCTTATAGATAACATAAGTTCCTTATAATCTTTTGGGTCCCCCAAACCATATATACAAGATACTGAAGATATTATTATAGTATCTCTTCTCTCTAAAATAGATGCTGTAGCAGAATGTCGAAGTTTGTCTATTTCGTCATTTATACTTGCATCTTTTTCTATATAAGTGTCACTGTGAGCTACATATGCCTCTGGTTGATAGTAATCATAGTAACTTACAAAATATTCAACTGCATTGTCTGGGAAAAATTCTTTAAACTCACTATAAAGTTGTGCTGCTAGTGTTTTATTATGAGCCATTATTAGGGTAGGTTTTTTAACTTGTTGTATTATATTTGCCATTGTGAATGTTTTTCCTGAACCTGTTACACCTAACAATGTCGAAAATTTTTCATTTCTATTTATAGAATCCACTATTGATTTAATAGCTTCTGGTTGGTCACCTGTTGGTTTGAAGTCTGACTTTATTTTAAAATCCATAGTATCACTCCTTCTTTTCGAACATTAGTTCCTAACATTTATTATTATATCATACCTTTCTAAAATTGTTTCAGTTATTTTAAATATTTTACCCATTTAAATTTTACTTAAATCTAAAATATAAAAAAAGACTTCTATCTTTATAATAGAAGTCTGTAAGTAATGGAAAATAAATACTTTATCCAGTTTATATGATGAAGTCAAATGCTTCTTTTTCAACTCCATCTAGCTTCAAATTGAATAATTTTAATATAGTTGCTGCATGAGCTCTTAAGTCGCCTTCTTCCTCTACTACACCTGTTTTTATTTTAGGTCCAAAAGCTATAAATGGAGGTCTATTACCCTTAGTAGGTAAGTGACCATGTGTAGCCACAGCAAACTTGTAATCTTTTATATCGGAATCCTTTATAATATTTCCCTCTAAATCATTTCCAAATGAAATTCCTTCAATTCCTTCAATTACCAGTTCGAAATCTCCTTCAAGTCCAAGATTGGATGCTTCTTCTCTGGTAAATATATTCTCTATAAATAATTCTTCTTTAAACTCTTCAAGCAAAGTTCTCAACTCTTCTAATCTATTTGAGTTATTTACTATTATTTGTGCTGATATACCTGACGAATTTACATAGGCATCAAAATTCTTAACCTCTCCATTTTCTACTGTTATAAATCCATGTGATTTAAGTAAAACATTTGGATTTACAACTTTATCAACTTTAAGATGTCCATGGTCCCCAAGTATTATAAAATTTGTATCTTCATATGTACCCGCATCCTTTGTAGCCTGAATTATATCTCCTAGCCATTTATCATTCATTTTTAAGGCTTCATTTACTTCTTCATTAAACAAACCATGGTTATGTCGTGTATGGTCCAAAGTTGCTAGATGTATTAACATTAAATCTGGATTATATTCTTTTATTACATCTACCGCACAATTTACTCCAAATAAATCCATATTAGGTTCTAATTTCCAATCAATATAATGGCAATGTCTATCATAAATACTATCCATTATAACCTTACTTGAACTTTTTTCAAAAGTTTCTCTTGGGTCATCTTCTCTATTAGGAGCCCATATCTCTGCAATGTTATAATCTATATTTGGATTTGCACCCATTACAGGCCATAAAATACTAGAAGTGGTCAAATTATTTTCCTTTGCTATATCTATAATTGTCTTTGCTTTTATATCTTTTGAATACCAATACCAATCTTTATTTTCTTTATTTGGGTCAAATTTTTCATTATGATATATTCCATGTTTTTTAGGATATACCCCTGTGACCATACTTGTATGACAAGGATATGTTAAAGTTGGATATACACAATTTATATTTTTCACCATAGAACAATTTTCTAAGATAGATTTAAAATTTGGTAGATTCTTTACAAATTCTAAATCTTTTTCAAATAAAGAATCTACTGATAATACTATAACTTTTGTCATTTACATTACCTCTTCATTCATATATTATTGAATACTTTCAATCAATCTATAATCCATATATATTACAAATAATATTTTATTAACATCTCATACTTATCTATAATTATTTATTAGTCTTGTCTATTACTGCTTGCATTGCAGAAGTTCCTTTACTTACTGCATCTTTTGGTGCCACATTTAAATCAGTAAGACCTTTTTTAATCTCATCCATCAACTTGTCAGTTGCTTCTTTATATCCATTTAGCATTGGAAGAGCAACAGCATATTGTAATTGGTCAGTTGCAACTTTATATTGTGGCTTTTCTTTATACAATGTTTGTAATTTTTCTGATTTAGTTGCATCTTCAGTTGTTGGCAGATATCCTGTTGATGAACTAAATTGAACTATTTTATCTGTTTGAGTCATCCATTCCATAAATTCTGCACTTGCATCTTTTTCTTTATCTGTTCCTCCCTCAAGCATAACCAAGTTTGCTCCACCTGTAGGAGTTGCATATTTTTGATTTTTTGGTAAAAATGCTGTTGATATTTCAAACTTACCATCTGTTTGTTGCATAAGACCCGCTAAATCTGCTGTTGATGTAAATATCATACCAACTTTACCATTTACAAAATCTTGCTTTGCTACATCCCAAGCATTATAATCTTCACCAGGTGGCATTTTCATTATTCCAGATTTCATCATATCTTGCCAGAATTTAACTGGTGCTTGACCTGCTTCATTATTAAATGCTACTTTTTTTCCATCAGTTATTTCTCCTCCACTTTGCATTACCATCGCTTCATAGAACCAAATATCTATTGGAGTTTCAAATCCATAAGTATCTTCTGATTTGTTTGTCATTTTACTAGCATATGTTTTAAGTTCTTCCCATGACTTTGGTCCTGAAGGGTCAAGACCTGCTTTAACTGCCATATCTTTATTTAAATATAATATTGGTGTACTTCTATTAAATGGCATCCCAACAAACTTATTTTCATAATATGAATTTGTTAGAAGACCAGAAAAAAATCTTTCTTGATATGCCTTATCAAAGTATTTACTCATATCTACTAAAGCTCCTGCTGATGCAAATGTGCCTGTTTGAGTTATTTCTAATAATGTTACATCTGGTTGGTCTTTAGAAGTTAATGCAGCTTGTAATTTTGTTGCATTTTCATAGTAATCTTTTTGTTTTAGCATATTTACTTGTATATCTTTATGTTCACTATTAAACTGGTCAACCATTTTTTGTGCAGTTTCACCATTAGTTCCACCCAAAGGTGCCCAAAAATCTATTTTTGTAATATTGCTATCTGTCTTATCCCCTTTAGATGTATTTGAGTCATTAGAATTTGAACACCCAACTAAAGAACCTAATAATAATGTTATTGCTAATCCTGTTGCTAATTTTCTTTTAAGCTTCATTTCCATCCTCCAAATTTAATTTTTGACTTTTTATTTTATTCCTGAATACATAAAAGCTTCTTTTACTTTTTTATTTGCAAATATATAAACAAGAATTATTGGTAAAATTAAAATTATATTTCCTGCCATTATTACATTCCATGCAGTAATTCCTTCTGAAGATTTAAGAAGTGCTACTCCGATTGGTAAAGTTCTTATTACATCTGTATTTGTCATTACTAAAGGCCAGAAATAGTTATTCCAGTGATATATAAAATTAAATAATATAAATGTTATTACTGCTGGTTTTGCCATAGGAACCATTATTTTAAACATTATTTTTAAGTCCGAAGCATTGTCTAATTTAGATGCTTCAATAATCTCATCTGATATCTGCATAAAGTTTTGTCTAAGCAGAAATATACCAAATGAAGATGTCATAAATGGAATTATAAGTGGCACATATGTATTTATAAATCCAAATTTACTCATCATCATATATACAGGTAAAAAAGTTACTTGTGGAGGAATCATAAGTCCTATGAGTAATAGTCCAAACAATACCTTTTCACCTCTAAATTTAATCTTCGAAAATGCATAAGCTGCAGGAACCATCACTAAAAACTGTATGATTAAAATACTACCTGTCACAAAGATACTATTTAATAAATATCTAAAAAATGGTCCTGAATTCCATGCTGTAGTATAATTTCCTAGTACTATATCATTTGGTATTATTGTAGGTGGTAGTTGCATCATTTCTTGTGGATTTTTAAAAGATGTTGATAACATCCATATAAAAGGGAATATAAATATTGCAGATAAAAGTACTAGAATTAATACCTCTATTGATTTTGATACTATTTTCTTTATATCAGCTTTATCTTTTTTAATAGGTCTTATAATATCCATTTTGTCCTCCTTTTTAACACGCCTTATAATATGTATTTTTCTTTATTGATAATGAACTTTTTTTGATAATAGTCTGAAATTAGCATATGTAGCAATCATAACTATGGCTAATAAAAACATACTTGCTGCACTTGCCTGCCCTATATCGTAATATATAAATCCAGACTCATATATATAATAAGATAACATGTTAGTTGAACCTAATGGACCACCTTGTGTCATTATGCTTATTTCGTCAAATACTTGAAATGATGCTGTTGTTGTTGTTATCATGAGAAAAAATATTGTTGGTGACAATAGTGGCAATGTCACTTTAAAGAAATTAGTTATCTTGCTTGCATTATCTAGTTTAGATGCCTCATATATATAGTTTGGTATAGACTTAAGACCTGATAACACGATTAAAATATTGTATCCAAGAGTTTTCCATATTCCTATTAGAATCAATGACATTAAAGCTGAACTTTCACTTGAAAGCCATTTTGATGTTGGTAAATGCAATGTTGACAATATCCAGTTTAAAAAGCCATATTGTGGCTCCATAATCCAAAGCCACAATACAGCTACAGATACTAGTGAAATTACATGTGGTGTAAAGATTATACTTTGTGTTAAATTGTGTATTATAGAGTTTTTATTTAACCAAACAGCAAGTACTATAGCCAATGAGATAGATATAGCCACCATAAAAAAAGTATAAATTGCAGTATTCGTTATAGTTTGTATAAATTCTGGATTCTTTAAAAGTTCTGTATAGTTGCTTAAGCCTACATTTTCAAAAGTTGAACTAAGAAGACTTCCTGATTTGAAACTCAGTGATATTGTCTTAATTATTGGATATACTATAAACAGTAGAGTTCCTATAATTGCAGGTGTTATGTACAAATATGCTTTATTAAATTGCTTTTTCATAAATATCTCCTTTGATTTTAGAATACATATTCTTACATTCTTTTATATCATCTATTCTTTGCCCATCTTTATCAAAATAATATAAATCCTTTTCTAATACATTTACTTTCAAAGTCTTCCCTATATCAAATATATCATTTTCTGTTTTAACCCTTACTTCACTATCAAGAACAGATAAACAGTATATAGTTTCGTTTCCTAATACTTCTTTAGTTATAACTTTTCCAAGTAAGTTAAAAGTATCATCATTTTTTATATCTATATTTATACTTTCTAGTACCGCTTTTTCAGGTCTAAATCCAAGTTTGATATTATCCTTCATATTTAATATGTTCATACAAGGATTTCCGATAAATTGCGCCACAAACAAATTTTTAGGGTTTTGATATATTTTCTTTGGAGAACCTATTTGCATTATCTCTCCTTTATTCATTATAACTATCTTATCCGCCATTGACATTGCTTCGACTTGGTCATGAGTTACATAAACAAACGTAGATTTTAACTTTTGATGTAACTGTATTAATTCTGTTCTCATCTGATTTCTTAGTTTTGCATCCAAATTTGATAATGGTTCATCCATTAAAAATACCTTTGGATTTTTAACCATTGCTCTAGCTAGTGCTACTCTTTGTCTTTGTCCTCCAGATAAATTTCCTGGCTTTACATTTAAATATTCTTGTAATCCAACTATATCAATAACCTCTGTTATAAGTTCTTCTCTTTTTTCTTTTGGAATTTTTTTATTCTTTAGACCAAATTCTATATTTTCTTTTACAGTCATATGTGGATATAATGCATAATTCTGAAATACCATAGCTATATCTCTCTTACTTGCATCAGTTCTTGTTACATCATTTTCTTCAATTTTTAAATTGCCTGAAGTTATATCTTCAAGTCCAGCAATCATTCTTAATGTAGTAGATTTTCCACAACCACTTGGGCCTACCAATACCGTAAACGAACCATCTTCTATAGTAAGGTTCAAGTTCTCTATAACAGTGTTCTTTTTATCATAAGATTTTGTGACATTCTCTAGTTTTATATCTGCCATTTTTTGTCCTCCTCAAAATATTTTATTTACTTCTACGATTTACTTATAAATTAATAATACTCTTTATTTGTAAAGGATATATTAAGGCAAAGTGAACATATAGTAAATTTATTAAAATAAATGTTAAATCACATATATTTTCTGTTAAATTATACTAAGCTTAAATAAATATACTGACTATAAGGTAGAATCAAAATAAATAAAATAGCGGATATATCAAATTAGACATAATAAAAAAGACCTCTATGGGGGATAGAGGCCTTTAAGTGGGGGAGATTGAGTAATTTATTTTTGCTATTAAGTTTTACAATTATATTATGTCCCAAATTTGCCATGTCTAAACATAAAAAATAAAACTTTTTTATTTTTTATAAATTCACTCAAAAAAAAATTACGTGGCTACGTCCTACTCTCCCAGGCAGTTTCCCACCAAGTACCATCAGCGCTAGAGAGCTTAACT